>NZ_JBWJVP010000225.1:0-40427 GCF_056339915.1 Blautia sp. ZXY-1-B12
ATATTCTATTTTTATATAGCATAAGGAGCCGACTGTATCATGATTCTTGATTATTATCGTATTTTTTACTATGTTGCCCAGTATAAGAGTTTTTCCAAAGCAGCCGACGTTATGGGAAACAATCAGCCTAACATTACCCGGTGTATGAATATTCTGGAGAATGAGCTGGGATGTAAACTTTTTATCCGTTCCAATCGCGGAGTACAGCTGACCATTGAAGGAGAAAGACTTTTTGAACATGTATCAATTGCAATAGAACAGCTTGTATCAGGAGAAAATGAACTTCTCAAAGATAAAGGTCTGGAAAGCGGACTTGTAAATATTGGTGCCAGTGAAATCGCACTGCGTTTATTCTTGCTGAACGAACTGGAAGTCTTTCATCACCGTTATCCACATGTAAAGCTGAGGATTTCTAATCATTCCACACCACAGGCAGTTCAGGCACTGGAAAACGGTCTGGTAGACTTTGCAGTAGTTACCACACCTGTCGCCCTGAAAAAACCACTTCAGAGAATTCCCCTCTATTCTTTCCGCGAGATCCTTATAGGTGGAGAGGAATATGCGGAAACAGCTTCCAACAAACACTGTCTTCAGGATCTGCAGGATATCCCTCTGATCGGGATTGCTCCCGGAAGCAGTACAAGAGAATTATATACACAGTATTTTATGCGCCATAACCTTCCCTTCTCACCTGATATGGAAGTGGCAACTACTGACCAGATCTTCCCTATGGTGCAGCACAACCTGGGAATCGGATTCTTCCCTGAAGAGCTTGCTGCTGAACATATTGCTCAAGGGAAAATCGTCCAGATTCCCATTGAAGAGCCTCTTCCTGAACGAAAGATTTGTCTGATCCGCAATGTAAAAAGGCCACAGAGCATTGCAGCACGCAGTCTTGAAGAACACCTCACATCACACCGGGAAACAGAATAACTGTTACTGCAGACAGCAGTACCCCAAAAAACAGGGATCACTCCTGCAGATATCCGGTCTGCAGTGGCAATCCCTGTTTTATTGATGTTATTTATTTAATCCTTTCATGGATAAGCTGATACGTTTTTTCTTCATATCAACTCCGATTACTCTTACATCTACGATATCCCCTACACTCACCGCTTCCAGAGGATGTTTGATAAATCTCTCTGTCATCTCGGAAATGTGCACCAGACCGTCCTGATGTACACCGATATCTACAAATGCACCGAAATCAATAACATTACGGACAGTTCCCTTCAGCACCATTCCTTCTTTCAGATCTTTCATTTCAAGAACGTCTGAACGAAGGATCGGTTTCGGCATGTCATCACGAGGATCACGGGCCGGTTTCTCCAGTTCCTTTACAATATCACGAAGTGTGATCTCACCGATTCCCAGTTCTGCTGCCATCTTCTTATAGTCTTTTACCTGCAGGGAAAGTCCAAGGAGATTTCCTGCCACAACATCATTTGGCTTATATCCAAGTTTTGAAAGAAGTGCAGATGCTGCTTCATAGCTCTCAGGATGTACACTTGTTGCATCCAGAGGATTCTTTCCACCGGAAATACGCATGAAACCTGCACACTGTTCAAATGCCTTCGGTCCTAATTTCGCTACTTTGAGAAGTTCTTTTCTGTCTGTAAACTGACCGTTCTCTTCTCTGTAAGCTACGATATTTTTGGCAATTGCTTTGCTGATACCGGAAATATACTCAAGCAGAGATGCAGATGCTGTATTTAAATCTACACCAACTTTATTTACGCTGTCTTCTACAACGCCGCTTAATGCTTCATCCAGTTTCTTCTGATTCATATCATGCTGATACTGACCCACACCGATAGATTTCGGATCGATCTTAACCAGTTCTGCAAGCGGATCCTGTACACGTCTTGCAATGGAAGCCGCACTTCTCTGTCCTACATCAAAATTCGGGAATTCCTCTGTAGCCAGTTTGCTTGCAGAATACACAGATGCTCCTGCCTCATTTGTGATAACATACTGCACCTTTTTTTCCGGGATTTCTTTGAGCATATCTACGATCACCTGCTCGGATTCACGACATGCTGTACCGTTTCCTACTGAAATAAGGGATACACCGTATTTTTCGATCATACCTTCCACTGTATCCTTGGCAGCACGGATCTTTTTCTCAGTAGTCGGAGCTGTGGGATAAACAACTGTTGTATCCAGAACTTTACCTGTTGCATCTACAACTGCCAGCTTACAGCCTGTACGGAACGCAGGGTCCCATCCAAGTACGACTTTGCCTGCGATTGGAGGCTGCATCAGAAGCTGTTCCAGATTCTTGCCGAATACATGGATTGCGCCGTCTTCTGCCTTATCAGTAAGGTCACTGCGGATTTCTCGCTCGATAGCCGGTCCGATCAGACGTTTGTAACTGTCTTCTACAACTGCTTTCAGAATCGGAGTTGTATTCGGGTTGTCTTTTTTGATCACTCTCTTATTCAAATAACGAAGGATGTCTTCCTCCGGTGCATTTACTTTAACAGTGATAAATTTCTCTTTCTCACCACGGTTTAACGCAAGAATACGGTGTCCTGCCAGTTTCCTGACTGGCTCCTCGAATTCATAATACATCTCATATACAGACTGAGTTTCCGCATTCTTTGCTGTGGAAGAAATACTTCCGTTCTTTGTTGTCAGGTTACGGATGTAGATACGATAGTCTGCTTCATCGGAAATACGCTCTGCAATAATATCTTTAGCTCCGTTCAATGCTTCTGCAACATTCTTAACACCCTTTTCTTCGGAGACGTATGCCTTGGCTTCCTCTTCTACCGGCTTGTCTGTCATCTGCAGAAGAATGATATCTGCCAGTGGTTCCAGCCCTTTCTCTTTGGCAATTGTCGCACGGGTACGACGTTTCGGGCGATATGGTCTGTATAAGTCCTCTACTACAACCAGTGTCTGGGCATCCAGAATCTGTTTCTTCAGTTCCTCAGTCAGCTTGCCCTGGTCTTCGATGCTCTTTAATACCTGATTCTTCTTATCTTCCAGATTTCTCAGATACGTCAGTCTCTCAAAGAGTGTACGAAGCTGCTCATCATTAAGGGAACCTGTTGCTTCTTTTCTGTATCGGGAAATGAATGGGATGGTGTTGCCTTCGTCAATTAATTTGACTGCGGCTTCTACCTGCCATTTCTCCACCTTCAATTCCTGTGTGATTACCTGAATAATATCCATTATTTGTTTCTCTCCTCTTGTTGCTTGTGTGCCAACAAGTTGATTTCTCGAACAATCTTGCGTCTAAATTTCTTATTTCCGCGTTGTCGTCGGTCGCCGTAGTCACCGCTACGCCTCCTTCCTCCGCCTTGAAATAAAAAAATTTATCCTGCAAGATTGTTTCAAGAATCAACTTGTCGGCACACTTGTCAGAATTCAGATTGATTTTTTATCATCAAAAACGCTCTTGTGATAGGGTATCAATCTGGCAGTGATTTGTCAAGTGCGGGATTTTTGCATACATATGTCAAAATCCCACAGGATAACAGCGTATAAAAAGTAAATTACCCAAAATATTCATTAAGCTGTGCAATAAATTCCTCCGGCACTTTCCGTTCAAACGGAAAGCTTTCAATATTTCCCAGTCTGTCTGCAATATAGCCGAGCAGAACTGCACTTCTCTCCAGTGACCAGTCTGACAGCAGTGCAATGGTGTCGTGACGGGTATGCATGCCAAACCCATCTCTGTTCAGCGTCATTGCAGGGATTCCTTTCCATGCAAAAGTATTGGAATCACTTCCCCATATCTGGTTCTTCGTTGACATTCCGATACCGATTTCATGAGCCATATATGTGAGTATACTGCAGACAGACGCATCACCGGTGATCCCTGCCACAGTTCCGCCAACAAGCTGTCCGGCAAGATCTACATTCATGTTAAAACGATGTGCCGAAAGTTCATTTTCATGAATTTTGATATAATTCTGACTTCCCAGCAGACCTTTCTCTTCTGCTCCAAACCATATGAATTCCATTGTTCTGCGTGGTCTGTGTGCATGGAAATATCTGCACAGTTCCATAATGATTGCTGCTCCGGACATATTATCATACGCCCCCGGTCCCTCCGGAACAGAATCATAATGTGCAGTCAGAGTCAGGATTTCCTCTGCCTTATCTGTCCCCTCGATACGTGCCACTACATTACGGGATGTACATGTTACTGTCTCCTGCTCTACAGATAAACATACCTGAGATGCACCCTTCGTCACCAGTTCGATGGCATCTTTGTAATGAATGCTTACGCCAGGAATCCTGTTATCATAATTGACGGCTTCTCTTCCTGCTTCCTTTTTCTCTTCTCCCGGCAGATTCTTTGGCAGAGCGTATGCACGTGGAACCAGATCCACGCCTTCATCTAACGGAGAACCTGCAATACTGATGAATCCCACAGCACCGGCTTTCACCAGCTTCCGGTACATATCTTTTCTCACTGGATCATTTACCATAACAATCTTTCCGCTGACATGTGCAAGGCTGATATCATCACCGTTCTCTGCATACGCAAATGGTGCTTCCAGCCCGTCCTCTGCTGTGTTTCCGCATCTTCCATATCCGGTTACTGTGTATTCTTTTGTGTATGGCTCTGTTACTTTCAGCTTTGCTTTTTTTATCTGAAAGGTATCAAAAGAAAATTCTTCCAGATGACTCTCCACGCCAAAACTGTCCAGAGTTTTCTGAATCCTTTCTGCTGCTTTTTCTTCTCCTGCAGTTCCTGCCTCTCTGATATAATCAAAATCTGCCAGAAATTCCAATTGACGCTTTCCACTGATCTCATTTGTATTCATAATCGTAAAAACCCTTTCCCTTTTCTTGAATTGCTATAGAAAAGACCTTTTTCTTCTGATAATATGATGTCAGGGCCAAAAGGTATTTTAACCCTGATATCATAATACTTATCATAGCAAAAAGGTCTTCAATTTAATAAACTGTATTTTTATTTCAGACTGTCAAAATATTCATCCCATGGTTTCGGTTCGTTGTCTTCTTCCTCTTCTTTTGGTGATGAATCATTCTGCTCTTTTTTATCATCCATATCTGTCTGAACATTCTGTATTTCTGTGCTGTCCGTAATATTCTGTTCATCTTCGTTTTCATAAGAAACCGATTCTTCCGGCACACGCCAGAACTGCTGCGGATGCGTCTGATCTTCCTGTGGCTGTTCACTCTGTGAATGGCTGTCAAACATAGGATTCACATAGTCTCGTGCCACACGTTCTTCTTCCTCTTTCTGCACTTTAAGCTCCCCTGTCAGATCACGATAGAACATTACTTCTGTCATGGCCATATATGGAAATATCCACAAGAGTGCAATATAGAATGTAAAAACAGAAAGAAACATCAATGGGATAAAGCTTATCTTCAGCATCAGATATCTTCCGAAGTTTCCATGCATCATCTCCAGACTCTCTTTCATAGCCTCTGTACTTTTCAATTCCGGCTTATCTGCCAGAATATAATAAGTCATCTCCAGAGGAATGACCAGAATCTGATAAACAATCATTCCAACGATCATCAGAACAACACCTGTATACAGCCAAGTGATCAGCACCTCCACAGAAGCATCTTCACCCGGAAGATTCGCATTACTGTAAATCGTATAGGGCAGCATGGTAAGCAGATTCAGTACTGCCATAAAAAATCCGGCAACGATCACTCTGTCCGGATGATGTCTGTAAAAATAAAACAGGTCATTTAATGAATATACTTTCCCTCTGGCAATATTCAGATACATATAATTCATACCTGCCGCTACCACATTGATCAGCAGAGTCAGAATAAATGTAAATGCATACGACAGCACAATATCAATTGTTTCCTCTCCCGGAAATAAAGCCGAGGATATCATGCTGCTGATTAGGGCCAGCGCCTGAACTGCAACAAATGCCAAGATCAGTATCCCATATTTTCCTGACATGGCCTGCTTCGCATAGTTTTTTAATTCACGTCTCGATGTCATGTAATTCTCCTAAATCAGTCTGCCAGACCAAAGGCATCATGTACTGCATTCATTGCGCGCACGCCGTCCTTTTCATTGATCAGAACTGTCACACGAATCTCGGATGTAGAGATCATATTGATGTTTACGCCCTCATTATAGAGGCTCTCAAACATCTTTGCAGCTACTCCGGGATTACTCATCATTCCTGCACCTACGATGGAAAGCTTCGCAATATTTCTCTCAGAATGAAGCTCTGCAAATCCAAGTCTTGCCTGATTTGCATCCAGAACTGCAACTGCATCATCCAGATCATTTCCATCGACTGTGAAAGAAATATCCTTTCTGCCCGCACGTCCGATAGACTGCAGGATCACATCTACATTAATATTCTTCTTCGCAAGGGTATCAAATAATTTAAAAGCTACACCCGGCTCATCCTTTAATCCGATTACCGCAATTCTCACTGCATCTGTATCCAGCGCAACACCGCTGATCAACATTCTCTCCACTGTAACTTCCTCCTTTACCACAGTTCCTTCACTGTTGTTTAAACTTGAACGTACCACAAGCGGCACGCCATATTTCTTCGCCATCTCCACAGAACGGTTGTGAAGCACACCTGCCCCGAGAGTCGCAAGGTCAAGCATTTCATCGTAAGTGATCTCTTTGAGCTTTCTTGCTTTCGGAACCTTACGCGGATCTGCTGTGTAAACACCATCTACATCTGTATAGATTTCACAGGCATCTGCATGAAGAGCAGCCGCAAGAGCAACCGCTGTTGTGTCAGAACCGCCTCTTCCAAGAGTCGTATAATCATCATACTTGTCAACTCCCTGGAAGCCGGTAACTATTACAATCTTTTTGCTGTCCAGCTCTCTTCTGATACGCTCTGTATCAATTCTTTTTAAACGTGCATTTCCATGACTGCTTGTCGTATGCATGGAAACCTGAAAAGCATTCAGGGAAACCGCAGGAACTCCCAGTTTATCCATCGCCATTGCCATCAGTGCAACAGACATCTGTTCTCCGATGGTAAAGAGCATATCCATCTCTCTTTTCGGCGGTTTCTCATTGACATCCCTTGCCATAGTGATCAGTTCATCCGTATATTTCCCCATTGCGGACAGAACGACAACCACGTCATTTCCTTTTCTGTACTCTTCTATACAGCGGCTGGCAACATTAAAGATACGTTCTTTATTTGCAACCGATGTACCGCCAAATTTCTTGACAATCAACATTGTTTTACTTCCTCCATAATAAGTTTACAGGAAAGAGAAGATTCTCATATCTTCCCTTTCCTGTTCTGTTTACAGTAATCACTGTACAAATATTTATCTGAAGTATTGTATCAGTGTCCACCTTATCAGGCACACTATATGATACACGAAATCTGTCAGTTTATCAATCTTTAACTCGAATCTTTGCAAGTACCTGATCTCCGATCTGAGCCAGTTTCTCTTCAAATGCTCCCTGTGTCATTTCATCAGTGATAAATGCACATTCCTGTGGAAGCTGTCCCAGGCTGATGATCTCAACATCACCAAATACCTTCTTCGCTTCTTCTGCTGCTTCTTTTTTGATTCTCACAAAAAATCTTTCTGTCACTTCATCCAGTGGTTTCAGTACTGCCGGAGTGCTGTTCCAGTTTGTCACAATATTAACATGGAGATGTTTTGCGGCATCCACAATATCACCAACTACAGCACTTGCTGTAGGCAGTTTACCTGCACCGCTTCCATAGAACATGGCATCTCCAAGCATATTTCCATGTACAAATACTGCATTAAACACATCATTTACACTGTAAAGAGGGCTGTTCTGGCCGAGCATAAACGGTGCTACCATTGCATAACAGGTTCCGTCTGCCAGTCTGCGGCTGGTTCCAAGAAGTTTGATGGTTCTGCCAAGCTTTGCAGCATACTCCATATCTTCAGGTGTGATTTTTGTAATTCCCTCTGTATAAATATCTTCAAAATCAAAATATCTCTCATAAGCAAGAGAGGAAAGGATTGCGATCTTACGGCATGCATCGTATCCTTCCACGTCGGCGGTAGGATCTGCCTCTGCATAACCCTTCTGCTGTGCTTCCTTTAATACAGTGTCAAATTCACAGCCTTCTGTGATCATCTTATAAAGCATGTAGTTGGTAGTTCCGTTCAGGATACCTGTTACTTCGTCAATCTCATCTCCTGTAAGGGAAGAATTGATGACACGAATGATCGGGATTCCGCCGCCACAGCTTGCTTCAAATAAGAAGTTAATGCTCTTTTCCTTTGCAATATCCATCAGCTCGCGGCCATGCTTTGCAACCAGAGCCTTATTGGAAGTGCAGACATTCTTTCCTGCCAGAAGTGCCTTCTTTACAAAAGTATAAGCAGGCTCCACACCGCCCATAACCTCTACTACAATATCTACTTCCGGATCACTGACGATCTGTTCATAATCATGGACCAGAACCTTCTCTACCGGCTGTCCCGGAAAATCACGAAGATCCAGAACATATTTTACATGAAGTTCCTGTCCGGCACGTCTGGAAATGCTCTCTTTATTTTCATTTAATACTTCAAATACACCGCTTCCAACTGTGCCATATCCTAAAATTGCTACATTGATCATTTTCTTTTACTCCCTGCCTAATATTTTCAGATAATGAATTCCTTCATTCTGTTCAATCGTCTCTACCATTGCTTCTGCATCTCCCTCGCCCGGAAGAATGTCCACACTCAGAGTAAGTGTGGCAATCCCATTGATAGGAATACTCTGATGAATGGTGAGAATGTTTCCATGAAACCGTGCAATCGTCTGCAGGACAACCGACAAAAGCCCCGGTTCATCATCCATCTGGATAATAAAGGTGATCGTCTTTCCCCTTGTCTCTTCATGAAATGGAAAAATATCATCTTTGTATTTGTAGAAAGAGCTTCTGCTGATTCCTGTGCGCTCTGCTGCATCCTGTACAGTGTCCACTTTGCCGGAGTCCAGAAGCTTCTTTGCCTCCACCACCTTCAGCAGGACTTCCGGAACTGCTCGTTCCCTCACTACAAAATATTTCTTTTTCTCTGTTACTGGTTTCTGCATATCAATTTACCTGTCCGTTCTTTAAAGACATTTGTTTTTACACACTGGATATATTATCACACCACACAAAAATACGCAAGAAATATATTCTGCTGAATCATTGTGTAAAATCATTATGCCTCAACACGAAAAAGGCTGTCCTGATTTCAGACAGCCTTTTTTATTCTTTTATTTCTTCAGTGCGATCCATTTCAGATATGCATTGATGAAAATATCAATTCCTCCGTCAAGTACTGCATCCACATTTCCGGTCTCCTCGTTTGTACGATGATCCTTTACCATGGTATATGGCTGCATAACATAAGAACGGATCTGATTTCCCCATCCGATATCTGTCACCTCACCGCGGATACCAGAGAGTTTTTCCTCTGCCTCCTGCTGCTTGAGAAGATACAGCTTGGCTTTCAGCATCTGCATGGCTTTATCTTTATTCATGTGCTGAGAACGTTCATTCTGACACTGTACCACGATTCCGGTAGGATAATGTGTGATACGGATGGCAGATGATGTCTTGTTGATATGCTGACCGCCGGCACCACTGCTTCGATAAGTATCAATACGGATCTCATCGTCATTGATCTCTACATCCAGATCCTTCTTGATATCCGGCATAACATCACAGGATACAAAAGATGTCTGTCGCTTACCTGCTGCATTGAAAGGAGAAATACGCACCAGACGGTGAACTCCCTTCTCTGATTTCAGATAACCGTAAGCATTTGTTCCGTTTACCTGGAAAGTAACAGATTTGATACCTGCCTCATCGCCGTCCAGATAATCCAGCACTTCCAGGGTAAATCCTTTCTTATCTGCCCAGCGACTGTACATACGGTAAAGCATACCGCACCAGTCACAGGCCTCTGTTCCGCCTGCACCTGCATTCAGCTTAATGATAGCATTCTCACTGTCATATTCTCCGGAAAGAAGTGTCTTGATACGGATATTGTCAAAATCCTTCTGAAACTCATCCAGCATTTCCTGAATCTCAGGAATCAGTGCAGGATCGTTCTCCTCATATCCCATCTCGATCATGGTTTCCATATCTTCCATCTGTGTAACCAGATTCTGATAGGTCTCCATGTCATCTTTCATGTCTTTTAATTCTTTCATTTTCTTCTGGGAAACTTCTGCATCATCCCAGAAATCAGGCGCTTCCATTTCGCGCTCTAATTCTTCGACCTTCTGCTCTTTGTTAGCCAGGTCAAAGTGAATCCCTCACTTCCACTAATGGTTCTGTATAAGTCGCAAGAATGCTCTTGAACTGGTCTAATTCAACCACAGCTTCACCCACTTTCTTATTATAAATATTCTCTGTCGGACTCCCTGTGGATAACCGACTGAATTGCTATAGATTATAGCAGTCCTAGTAAATAATTCGTTTAAAATAATACCATATCTTTAAGCAAATTACAAACAAAGAATTACCCACAGTGTGAAATGATCATTTATCGTTACATTTCACACTGTGGGTAATCATACTTTACACTGAATTGCGCATAAAGCCTGTATAATTTACGAGAAGAAGCTCTCTGCAACACTGATATCTGCAATATATCCCACTGTTCCTGTCATATAGATAGTTCCGTCCTCTTCCATATCGATCTGTATCATTCCGCCCGGCTGATTTACATTAATACGGGATTCTACCAGCCCCAGCTTATAGGCTGCCGCTGCTGCCGCACAGCTTCCTGTTCCGGAAGCCTTTGTATATCCGGAACCTCTTTCCCAGATTTCAATCTCCAGATTTCCCTTGTCGACCTGACGGCAGATCTGCAGGTTCATTCTCTCCGGAAATTCATCTGCATTCTCCACATAAGGTCCCAGATTCTTTACAGCTTCTGCACTTACATTGTCTGTAAAAATAATGCAGTGTGGATTACCAACTGTCAGGCAGGTAGCCTTGTATTCTTTTCCATGGAATACGAAATTCTCCTTAATTACTTCACGAACTTCACCGGAAACAGGGATATCGCTGGAGATAAAAGATGGTTTTCCAATGTTTACTTTAAATTCCGTTGCCCGGCTGTTCAGGCATTCCACATGAATCGTGCCTGACATAGTTTCAATGTCAAATTTTTTCTCAGTAATATATCCATTGTCCATCAGATATTTGGCAAAAATACGCACGCCGTTTCCACTGATGGCAGTTTCACTTCCGTCTGCATTAAAAATACGCACACCCAATTTCCCATCAATTTCTACCGGTCCATAGAGCACACCGTCAGCGCCAAGCCCAAATCCTCTCTGGCAGAGAAGTGCAATCTTCTTTCCCTGAAGCTGTACCTGATTTTTCTTCGGATCAAGAATCAGATAATCGTTTCCAAGTCCCTGATATTTACTCATAATAATTGTATTTGCCATAACCATATCTCTCCTTCTGATTTATAATCCCGGATACTTCCCGCTTTTGTATCTGCATCGATAATCAATTGTCGGGCAATCTTTCCAACTCACTTCGCCACTTGTCTGAGTCCCCACCCACTGCTTATTGCTCTTCGCAACCTCCGCAGGGGACTTACTTGATTCGGTTAAATTTTGTGTCAGGCAATTTTCTCATATCACATCCTGACTTTACAGTCATTATATTCTATTATTTTTACCATGTATATAGAGTAAAATGCTTGAAATATTGCAAAAAATGCTCTGTAAGTGTTACAAAAAAGACCATTATATCAGTTCTCTGATATAACAGCCTTACAGCAGCATCACTCCTCTCTGTTCAGTTTTCTATTTCTTTACCCTATTTCGAAATAGTTACAAAGTTTTTACGATTACTTTGTAATTGCATGATACTATTATCGTGTAATAATGTCAATATCTTTGTAGCATATTTTCTCAGAAATTATAAAATATATTCGTTACTATTTGTTACATTCTTAGTAATAATTGTACATTTGCGCATTAAATGATATGATTATACCATGAATCAAACTTTTCCCTCCGCTTATTGCTTTCCACTGCTTATTTCTTTTCACAATCTCCACAGGGGACTTGCTTGATTCGATTAAATAATCATTGCAGATATCGGAGGCAGATATGTTATTATCAGAACAGTTCTATCAGACAGAAAAAACAGGATACCTGAACGAACAATTCCGACTTTTTCATCTTAAAGACCAGACCAGAAAGGAATTCTCTTACCATTATCATGATTTTCACAAGGTAGTTATCTTCATCTCCGGCAAGGCTGCTTATCATATAGAAGGAAAAGCTTATCAACTGAAACCATGGGACATTCTTCTGGTAAACCGCCATGCCATCCACCGCCCGGAGATTGATCCATCTGTTCCATATGAACGTTTTATTCTCTGGGTCCAAAACGATATTCCCTGGCAGGAACTGCTGAAATGCTTCCAGAAAGCAAATGACCGAAGCTATAATCTGGTACGTCTGAACTCTGCTCTTCAGGAAAAGATGAAAGACATCCTGTTTGAACTGGAAAATTCTGCAAAATCCGATGAATATGGAAGGGAAATCCTGACACAGTCACTTTTTCTTCAGTTTATGGTTTATCTGAACCGTATCTTTCTGGAAAAGCAGTACATATTTGATAAAAAATCCTACACCTTTGACTCGCAAATTGCCAGTATCCTTCAGTATATCAACCACAATCTGAAAGAAGATCTGTCTGTAGAAACGCTTTCTGCCAGATATTATGTAAGCAAGTACCATCTGATGCGGAAGTTCAAACAAGAAACCGGCTATACCCTTCATAATTATATTGTAAACAAGCGGCTTCTTATGGCACGTACTCTGATCTCAAATGGAATGCCTGTGACAAAAGCAGCACAGGAAAGCGGGTTCGCAGAATACAGCACTTTTTCCCGGGCATACCGTAAACAGTTCAAAACCAACCCCAGCGAAGAACTGCCTCATTATAGCAATCCTCTAAAATAATATATCCACTACCTTTACACAACAATTCCATAACACAAAAAAGATGTAACCATGTCTGAAAGAATCTTTCTTCTCAGACATAATTACATCTTTTATTGTTCTCAGGTCGGACAGATATTCGCGCTCCGCTTACTGTTTCACTTTCTTCTTCGCTGTCGCACAGTAGAATACGAATCCCAGCAGTACCAGTGCCACGATCATCCATCCGGCCAGTGCTGCTGTTCCCAGACCTGCAAATTTATCATAGTAACCTTTCAGATAGATCACAATGATAATCGCCGGAATTCCATAGGCAACATAATTTTTCAGACATTTCGGGAATTTCATGCCTGTACCGGCATTCACCTCTGCAATGAAATTGTCCCATCCCCATCCGTTCTTTCTGGTACAAAACAGAAGGTAACCAAGACTTCCAAGAGGAAGAAGGTTATTAGAAACAATAAAGTCTTCCAGATCCATGATGTTGCTTCCATCTCCGAATGGCTGGAATCCGGAAAGTACATTGAATCCAAGCACACATGGAATGCTTAAGATCACAACAAGAACTGCGCAGACAACAACACTCTTTTTACGGTTCCAGCCAAACAGTTCCATATTAAACACGATCAGGTTCTCAAATACAGCAATGATCGTTGAAACCGCAGCAAATGTCAGAAACAGGAAGAACAGACTTCCCCACAAAGCCCCTCCGCTCATCTTTGCAAAAATATTGGGCAGAGTGATAAAGATAAGGCTTGGACCTGCATCCGGCTGGATTCCATAGGAGAAGCATGCCGGAATAATGATAAATCCTGCTGTCAGCGCAACAAAAGTATCGAGTACGGTGATGCTTACCGCCTCTCCGGTAAGGCTTCTGGATTTGTCCAGATAACTTCCGAAGATCAGCATGGCACCAATACCAATGGATAATGTAAAGAATGACTGACTCAATGCCGCAAATACTACATTACCAACTCCTGCTTCCTTAATCTTCTGAAAATCAGGAATCAGATAGAAGCGGATTCCTTCTCCCGCGCCTTCCATCATTACTGAATGAACCGCAAGGATCACCATAATGATAAGCAGTGCACTCATCATTACTTTGGAGATTTTTTCAATACCATTCTGCAATCCCATGAAACAGACTGCAAATCCGATCAGACAGATGATCACCATCCATAACATCATCGTCGGTGCATTTCCCAGCATGTCGGAAAAAGACTGTGTTACTGCTTCCGGAGTCGCTCCAACGAAATCTCCCCGCAGACTCTTCACACAATAGTAGATCATCCATCCTCCTACTGTTGTGTAAAACATCATCAGCATATAACATCCAATAATACCAATAAATTTCAATGGCTTCCAGCAGTTTCCTGCAGGTGCCAGTTTGTCAAAACATTTCGCAACACTTGTGTGGCTTCCCCGTCCTACCGCAAATTCTGCTACCAGAACCGGAATACCGAGAATAACCAGAAAACATAAGTAGATCAGGATAAAGGCCGCGCCTCCATATGCCCCGCAGATATACGGAAACTTCCACACGTTTCCAATACCGATGGCACATCCTGCTGACACCAGGATAAAACCAAGGCGTGAGCCGAAAGACTCTCTTTTCATACTGTTTTTCCCCCTTTATGGAATTGTTATGTGACTGTTCATCAATCATAATCACATAGCTGTGGATGTACTGAACAGTTCAGACAGATATTCACAATCTGCCAATTCAACGCGCTAACGTGTTTTTGCGCACGATAAAAGGGCCTCATGATTCAGCCCTTTTATTTTGCAGCAGACATGATCTGCTCACAATGTTCTGTTTACAAAATCATTACTGCCCGCTCTGTAGTAATGAACTCACCACTTATAGAAATGGGAATCTTCTCAACTGAGATAAACGAGTCAGGCCTTATTCTTACGTCCACAGCACTGTTTGTATTTCTTACCGCTTCCACATGGGCAGGGATCGTTCGGATATACTTTGATTTCTTTTCTCTGAACCGGTTTCTTAGGACCGGCACTGTCATCCTTGTTTGTTCCGGTAACTTTAGCTACCTGTTCACGCTCGATCTTCTGCTCTACATGTACATGGTACAGCATACGAAGAGTATCTTCCTGAATGGATGTGATCATCTCGTTGAACATATCAAATGCACTCATTTTATATTCAACAACCGGATCTCTCTGTCCATAAGCAGCAAGTCCGATACCCTGACGAAGGATTTCCATATCATCAATGTGATCCATCCACTTGCTGTCAATGCATTTCAGAAGTACAACTCGCTCTAATTCACGAAGCTGCTCCGGTTCCGGGAACTCTGCTTCTTTTTCTTCATAGAGCTTCACTGCCTCTTCTTTCAGTTCATGTCTGATCTCATCGCGTTTCTTGCCTTTTACACTCTCAGCTGTAAGCGGTCTGATCGGAATGATCGGAGTAAGAACACCGTTAAATTCATTCAGATCCCACTCTTCAGAATCTACATCATCAGAGAAACACATATCAACATAAGTATCCACTGTATCCTGGATCATCTTATAGATTGCTTCGCGCATATTCTCACCGTCGAGAACCTGACGACGTTCTTTGTAGATGATCTCACGCTGTTCATTGTTTACCTGGTCATAATCAAGAAGATTCTTACGGATACCAAAGTTGTTAAACTCAATCTTCTCCTGAGCTTTCTCAATTGCATTGGAAAGCATCTTGTGCTCAATCTGTTCATTCTCTGCAACACCAAGAGATGTAAAGATCTTCATCAGTCTCTCAGAACCGAACAGACGCATCAGGTCATCTTCCAGGGAAATATAGAAACGGGATTCACCCGGATCTCCCTGACGTCCGGAACGTCCGCGAAGCTGATTATCAATACGTCTGGACTCATGACGTTCTGTACCGATGATCATCAGACCACCTGCATTTCTTGCCACATCATCCAGCTTGATATCTGTACCACGACCAGCCATGTTAGTGGCGATCGTAACTGCTCCTGCCTGACCTGCCTGTGAGACAATCTCTGCCTCAAGTTCATGGAACTTGGCATTCAATACATTATGTTTGATTCCCTGTCTCTTCAGCATACGGCTGAGAAGCTCGGAAGTTTCAATCGTAATGGTACCGACCAGTACAGGCTGCTGTTTCGCATGAGCTTCCACTACAGCATTGACAACTGCGTTGAATTTCTCTTTCTTTGTCATATAAACAGCATCTTCATGGTCAACTCGGATAACCGGTCTGTTAGTCGGGATCTCTACAACGTCCATTGCATAGATATCACGGAATTCTTTCTCCTCTGTGACAGCTGTACCGGTCATACCGCCCTTCTTATCATATTTATTAAAGAAGTTCTGGAAAGTGATGGTTGCCAGAGTCTTGCTCTCACGTTTGATCTTAACATGCTCTTTCGCTTCGATTGCCTGATGAAGACCATCTGAGTAACGGCGTCCCGGCATGATACGTCCGGTGAATTCATCAACAATAAGGATTTCATCATCTTTAACTACATAATCCTGATCCTTATGCATCAGGTTATGGGCGCGAAGTGCAAGTGTAATATTATGCTGGATCTCCAGATTCTCCGGATCTGCCAGGTTTTCAATATGGAAAAATTTCTCAACCTTATGAACGCCCTGCTCTGTAAGGTTTACGATCTTATCTTTTTCATTTACAACGAAGTCACCTGTCTCGATAACTTCTTCACCCATGATGGCTGCCATCTTGGTCATCTCATGGCTGGCTTCACCGCGCTCTAACTGCTGAGCAAGGATATCGCAGGCCTCGTATAACTTGGTTGACTTACCGCTCTGTCCGGAAATGATCAGAGGGGTACGTGCCTCGTCGATGAGAATGGAGTCGACCTCATCGATGATACAGTAGTGCAGATCTCTCTGTACCAGCTGTTCTTTATAGATGACCATGTTGTCACGCAGATAATCGAAACCGAGTTCGTTGTTCGTAACATAGGTAACATCACAGTTGTATGCAGCACGACGCTCATCCTGCTTCATATCATTTAAAACAACACCGACTGTCAGGCCAAGAAACTCATGAATCTTTCCCATTTCTTCCGCATCTCGTTTAGCCAGGTAATCGTTGACTGTTACGACATGCACACCTTTGCCTTCCAGTGCATTTAAATATGACGGAAGTGTGGCGACAAGTGTTTTACCTTCACCTGTTCTCATCTCTGCGATACGTCCCTGATGGAGAATGATACCACCGATAAGCTGCACACGGAAATGTTCCATTCCAAGAACACGCTTGCCTGCTTCACGTACAACCGCAAATGCCTCAGGAAGCAGATCATCCAGTGTCTCTCCCTCTTCAAGACGTTTCTTAAATTCTCTTGTTTTTCCTCTGAGTTCTTCGTCGCTTAACTTCTGCATGTCCGGGCGCAGGCTCTCAATTTTCTCAACCAGAGGCATGATACGCTTAACCTCTCGCTGGCTGCGGGTCCCGAATACTTTTGAAAACATATTCATATTAGGTTTTACTCCTGTTTATTTCTTTTTTATACAAGCATTGCTGCCATATAACAATTGCTACTGTGCGGAATAATTTCTGTTCACTCCGTCCACAGCAGACATGTCAGCAGCATGCGAACATTACAAACGCTTACTATAATACACAATACTTGTATATTCTAACACTTTCCGTTATGGAAAACAATGAATTTTTCATGAACAAACCAAGAAAATTACGGAGTCACCAAAATTTATCGCTTTGTATCCACGATCAGTCTGCCAAATTTCTGCAGTTCCTTTTTGGCCTGTATAAAATCCGGTAAATGCCACTCCCAGTTCGGAGAACCAATGGTTCCCGGTGTGTTGATATGGCCCTCTTTTCCAAGTCCAAGAATATCTGCCAACGGAATGATCGCATATTCTGCCTGATTCTGCATGGTATACTGCAGGAATCTGTCCTTGACAGAGCCCTGTGATGCTCCCGCCTTCTTTAACATCCTGCGGATTTTTCTTCTGGCTGCGGCACTCATATTTCCATACCACTGCATGATCGTATCATTGTCATGCGTTCCTGTGTAAAAAATCATGTTTTCCACATCATGGAAGGTATCTCGGGCATATTTTCCACCTGTTTCTATGGAGAAGATCAGAATCTTCATTCCCTTCAGATGATAATGATCTTTCAGCATCAGAACCTCCGGACGAAGCAGCCCCAGATCCTCTGCTACCAGATCTAATCCCGGAATTTCTTTCTGAAGTGTATCAATGACCTCATATCCCGGTGCCTCGATCCATTCACCGTCAATAGCAGTCGGGCAGTCTGCCGGAATTTTCCAGTATGTATCAAATGCCCGGAAATGGTCGATCCTTATAATATCAAACAATTTGTTGCTATAGCCGATTCTGTCCACCCAGAATCTGTAATCCTGTTCCTTCATATGCTCCCAGTCATAGATCGGATTTCCCCATCTCTGCCCTGTAGCACTGAAATAATCAGGCGGTACTCCGGCGATGAAGATCGGACGTCCATCTGTATCAAGAAGAAAGTTATCTTTTCCACCCCATACGTCTACAGAATCCTGTCCCACATAGAAAGGAACATCTCCCATGATCTGGATTCCGGCATCGTTTGCAGCCTTCTTCACCTTCATCCACTGTGTGTAGAAAATATACTGAAGAAACATCTGATACTGCGCCTCTGTCTCCACCTCTGCCGGTAACTTCTGTCTGTTCTCCGGCCAGGTTCTATATTCTTCCGGCCAGTCATTCCAGCATTCTCCGTTATTTGCTTTCTTTAATGCGCGGAACACACCATACTCATATACCCATTCCTGTGAAGCAAATTCTTTATATGCTGTTTCTTCCTGTCCCTTTTTCTCTGTAAAAACATCAAACGCAGTTCTTAAGAAAGGCTCTCTGTACTGGCGAACAGCCTCATAATCTACTCTTGTAGCTCTCTCCTGAAATTCCTTTGGATGTTCCTTTAACAGACCTTCCTCTGCAAGCGCATCAAGACTGATATACAACTCATCCCCTGCACAGGAGGAATATGGCTGGTATGGGGAATTACCATAGCCAACCGGATTCAGTGGCAGTATCTGCCATATCTTTACATGATTCTCCTTTAATAACTCGATAAATTGGAATGCAGATTCTCCAAGTTCTCCGGCACCAATACGGGACGGAAGTGCGGAAACTGGCATTAATACTCCGGCTTTTCTCATGATTTTTGTGCTCCTTCCTTCTTTTTACACTTCTTCATTTATAAAATTTCGGTAACTATTCTTCAGCAATCCATTCCAACAGAACGTTCCACCAGAATATACAAGTCAATATTCCATTGCCGCAGACAATCCGGAATGAATTTCAACTTGTAATTTTTTAACTGCTGAACAGTTACAAATTTCATAATATCTTTTGATATTTTAACATATTTAGGCCACTGCGTCAAAGCATTCCTTATGCGCTAAAGGTATATATTTTTCCTGACAAAAAAGCTCCCTTACAGGGGGCATTTTGTCTCTCTGTAAGGAAGCTTTTCTTTATGAAAACTTTTTTATGGCTGTCTATGTTTCATATTTTTGATCTTATAAGCAGATTTAGAATTCCGGTTCGATCAGACCGTAAGTATTGCCTTTACGTTTGTAAACTACATTTACCTGCTCTGTCTCTGCATTGTAGAATACAAAGAAATTATGTCCGAGCAGTTCCATCTGTACGCATGCATCTTCCGGATACATTGGTTTGATTCCGAATTTCTTGGTACGGATGATCTTAACTTCTTCATCCTCATCGTAGTCCTTGTCCAGATATGCTTTCTGGAAGTTGGCTGCTGCCTGCTGTTTGTCTACGATTTTATTTTTGTACTTGCGAAGCTGACGTTCAATGACTTCCTCTACCAGATCGATTGATACATACATGTCATTGCTTACCTGTTCGGAACGAATGATATTTCCTTTTACAGGGATTGTCACTTCAATTTTCTGTCTTTCTTTTTCAACACTTAAAGTTACTACAACTTCGGTGTCAGGAGTGAAATACCTTTCCAGTTTACTGAGCTTGTCCTGGACTGCTGTCTTAAGACCTTCTGTAACTGTAATATTTTTTCCGCTGATGATAAACTTCATGCTTCCATCCCCTTTGCTGTTTGATGAATCTATTATAACACACATTTTTGAATTTTAACACTATTTTATTAAAATTTCACATTTTTTCTGTTTACTTCAGAAATAACTTTAAAGTTCCTTTGTCATTATGGGGAAATAGCAAAAATTCTGTAATTGTTCTATACATTTTCACAGTGATTCCTGAGATTACTATAAAAATCAGTTAAAGTTTAATCAGTTCTGAGAATGAAATATTTCCTCCAAAAAGATCCAATGCACTGCCTACTGTGACATCCAGTCTGTCTTTTCCATATTTTCGCAGATTCTCAATATCTTTCATGGAGCCAACTCCACCTGCGTAAGTAACCGGATTTCCTTTATACTCCCCCAGCAGAGATGCAAGTTCTGTTTCAACTCCGCGTGCCTTTCCCTCCACATCTACTGCATGGACCAGAAACTCATCGCAGTAACTTCCCAGTTCTTTCATAATATCCAGTGTCATAGTGACATCTGTAAATTTCTGCCAGCGGTCTGTCACAATATAGTATTTTCCATCTTTTCTGCGACAGCTCAGGTCAAGAACCAGTTTCTCTTTTCCCACAGTCTCTTTCATTTTGTTCAGATTTTCCCAGGAAATCCTTCCATCTTTAAATACATAAGATGTAACGATTACATGACTGGCACCTGCACTAAGATATTCCCCTGCATTTTCCGGGTTCACTCCTCCGCCAATCTGTAATCCTCCCAGATAAGTATGTAATGCAAGAATCGCCTGTTCTTTTGTTGATTCATAGTATGGGGAGTCATGACCATTTAACAGAATTACATGTCCTCCTTTTATCCCTGCCTTTTTATATAATTCTGCATAGAAAGATGCATCCTGCTCAGATACAAAATTCTCACTTGCCTGATCCTGTACGTCCGTAAGGCTTCCACCTACAATCTGCTTTACTTTTCCATTATGTATATCAATACATGGGCGAAATTTCATAAAATCCGTACCTCCATATCCGTTATATGTACCCTCAGAATCTTTTTGTACTTATAGCAAGCCTCTTAAATTAATGCATTTGAGACAGTTCAGCAGAGTGCGAAAGACAAGGAAGATATCTGCTGTTCACTCCGTTCACAGTAACGGATTTCACGCTCTGATGAGCTGAATCAATATGCATTATTTACAATGATTGCTATAGTTAGATGCAAAAACAAATACAATAAAAACTTCGGGAGTACACTATTTAAATTTTACCGATTTAACACGATAATACCATAAATTATTCCTGATGTCTATCTTCCTTCTGCCGCATTGCCAACAGCATCACCCACATCTTCTACAGCATTACCTACCCCTTCGCCCAGATCTTTGACGCTATTTCCCAGTTCACCGGATACAGTGCCGTCACCGTTGTTGTTTTCATCAATTCTGGTATTATCTGCAGTGTTATCTGTTGCATTGCTATTCTGTTTTGTCTCATTTTCTGCAGCTTCATCCTCTGCGGCAGTTCCATTGTCTGTGACGGTTCCACCATTATTTACATTTTTATCTGCCGCATTGTTTCCTGATGTGCTATTTTCATTTGTATTGTTTTCTCCTGCGTTATTTTCCATGTTATCATCGTTTGCAGCATTATTATCCGTCATATTTTCTTCGTTTGTGTCTGCCTCATCAGCTGCTTTATTTGCATTTCCACATGCTGTGAACATGCACAGTGACATAATAAGTGCTGTACCTGTCAGAATCTTTTTTACCTTTATTCCCATATTCATCTCCTGTTCCCGGAAAGCATTCTGCCGGTCCATGCAGCAGAACCTCTCCGTCTTTTCATGTTTTTATATTATGTTTTTAATATGTACCAAAAACTCAATACTATTCTGGAAAAAATTTACTTTTCATGCTATGATTTAAATAACACAAAACAGATTACTCCGTACATATATACTCCTACAATCTAGCGTACCGACAAGTTGCCATAGCAGGATTTCACTCATTAATGAGATGGATTGACTGCAGTATTTTACGGAATATCTATAACTCATATTTACAGGAGGTTATCATGAAAAGAAAAAGGAACCATTCACTTCGCAGCTCTGTTTTCATATTTCTGGCTGCACTTTTCCTGCTGTTTACCTGCAGTGTTTCTACTATCTATGCATCCACACTTCAGAAACCTGATATCGCAGCATCGGGAAAATTTGTAAAAGACGGCGATTACTGGATTTACCGCTATGATGATAAAACCATCGCCAAAAATGTATTTCTGAAAATTGACAAAAAGACCTATTATTTTAACAAACTCGGACACCGCTGGTGCAGCTGGCATACGATCAAAGGCAAAAATTATTATTTCGGAACCAGATCTCAGGGATATCTGATAAAGAATTCTCTTATCAAATATAAAGGAAATTATTACTATGTCGGTAAAGACGGTGCCATGGTTACCGGATGGTACACTGACAAATCCGGAAAGAAATACTATTTTGGCAAAGACGGAAAAGCAGTTACAGGAAAACACAAGATCAAGGGAACTTACTATTACTTTAACCAGAATGGTACTGTCACCCACACCGGATTAAATTATTCCCTTTCCTCTGACTGTGCACTTCTTATGAATGCAGATACTGGTCAGATTATTTATGGCAAAAATGAAAATGTTGCTCATGCCAACGCCAGCACAACCAAGATTATGACCTGTATCCTTGCACTTGAAAACTGCAAATTAAACGAAAAAGTAAAGTTCTCCCCTTACGCAGCATCTATTGAACCCAGCAAGCTTTATGCAAATGCAGGAGAAATATTTTATCTGAAAGATCTGCTTTATTCCCTGATGCTTCCCTCCCACAACGACACCGCAGTTGCCATTGCCGAACACGTCAGCGGTTCCACTGCAAAGTTTGTTAAATTAATGAATAAAAAAGCAGCAGAGATCGGATGTACGAATACACATTTCGCAACCCCAAATGGTCTGGATGCAGGGTATAACCATTACACAACAGCTTCTGACCTGGCAAAAATTGCCCAGTATGCGATCAAAAAGCCTATGTTCCGCAAACTGGTGAGCACCGGCTATTATTCTTTCTCTAATCTCAACACCGGCAGAAGCTATTCTATCGGCACCACCAACGCCCTGCTCGGCAATGTTCCGGGAGTTCAGGGTATGAAAACAGGCTATACCAACAAAGCAGGCTATTGTTTTGTCGGACTTTCTTATTCCGCAAGGGGAAACACCTATATTTCTGTTGTCCTGGGTGCAGATTCATCTTCTGCCCGCTGGCAGGATTCCAGAACATTGCTGACTTACGCATATAATCATTGATCAGAATTATTATAGCAGCATACAGGCCAATATTACAAAAAAGGAAAGTGTTCTGAAACATCAGATACACTTTCCTTTTATATATTTTATTTCACTGCTATGAAGATACTGAAAATTACCAGTTATCAATTTTTACTGCATTCCTGATTATTTTGCACTGATAACATCGCTCATATCATATCTTCCTGCCGGTTTACCTGCAAGGAATTTCGCAGCTTCAACAGCACCCTTTCCAAATACAGCTTTGGAATATGCAGTATGCTTAAATTCAATCACTTCATCCGGACCTGCGAAGATCACTTCGTGTTCTCCTACGATTGTTCCACCGCGGACTGCTGAGATACCGATTTCCTTATCATCCCGCATCTCACGTCTCTGGCTGCGGTCATAGATATAATGATACTGGTTATCCATTGCCTCATTAATGCTGTCAGCCAGTGCAAGTGCTGTTCCGCTTGGTGCATCCAGTTTCAGTCTGTGATGCTTCTCAACAATCTCCATGTCAAATCCTGCTGTTGCCAGAACCTTTGCCGCATCCTGAAGCAGTTTCATCAGAGTATTGATTCCAAGAGACATATTTGCAGATTTCAGAACTGCGACATTCTTAGATGTCTCTTCCACCTTTGCGAGCTGCTCCTCGCTTAAACCGGTTGTACATAATACAACCGGGAGTTTGCGTTTCTCACAGTAAGCAAGAAGTGCATCTGTTGCTTTTGCAGAAGAGAAGTCGATAAGGGCATCTGCCTCTACCTGACATTCTTCCATATTTGTATATACAGGGTAGCTGTTCTTTCCCTGATCTGCCACATCGATACCTGCTACGATCTCAGCATCCGGATCCTTCTCCACAAGTCCGGAGATTACCTGACCCATGTGACCGTTACAGCCATGCATAATAATCTTTACCATTTGTCTATTCCTCTCAATTCCAGTATATCGGCAAGTTGATTTTCCGAACAATCCTGCGGTTATATTTATGCAAGTTTAATTCCGAAATTCTTCAGTTCTTCAGCAAGTTTTGCCTTGTTTGCATCTTCCATCTCGGATAATGGCATACGAAGTGGTCCCACTTCTTTACCCATCAGATTCAGAGCTGCTTTCACCGGAATCGGGTTTACTTCACTGAACAGTGCATGAATTAACGGGATTGCCTTTAACTGGATTTCTGCTGCACCCTTTGTATCTCCTTCAAGGAATTTCATAACCATATCATGTGTTTCCTTAGGAGCTACATTAGAAAGTACGGAAATTACTCCAAGTCCGCCAAGTGAAAGAATCGGAAGTACCTGATCATCATTTCCGGAGTAGAGTTCAATGCAGCCATCAGCCATGGACATCATGGTTGCAATCTGTGAAAGATCTCCGCTTGCTGCTTTGATACCAACAATATTCTTAACATTTTTAGCCAGAGCTACTGCTGTTGCAGGCTGGATGTTACATCCTGTACGGCTCGGAACATTGTACATAATGATCGGTGTTTCCGGAACTGCCTCTGCAATAGCTGTATAATGAGCGATCAGTCCTTTCTGAGTCGCCTTGTTATAATATGGAGTCACTATAAGAAGTGCATCTGCACCGTAAGAAGCAGCCTCCTTTGACATCATAATTGCAGTTTCCGTACAGTTGGAACCTGTACCTGCGATAACCGGAACACGTTTGTTTACCTTGTCGATTGCAAACTTAATTGTCTTAAGATGCTCTCCATGCGTCATCGTTGATGATTCTCCTGTTGTTCCGCAGATAATGATCGCATCTGTACTGTTTGCAATCTGATACTCCAGAAGTTCCTCCAGTTTATCATAATTAACCTTGCCATCTTCATACATAGGGGTTACGATTGCAACACCTGCACCTTTAAAAATTGCCATTTGCCTTCCTCCTTTATTCTTCTGTAATTTCCATACAGATTACTGCCCATTCATAAACAATAATCAGGTTTTATACACCTTATACAATCTCTGTTGTCAGTGTAGTTATGCTGTCTGCATATTTACGCAGGCTGTCCGGTAACGTCCGTCCCGTAAGCAAAATATGCATACTCTCGTCCTTCATCTTCAGGATATCACCGATTGCCTCTGCAGTAGTGATCCCATAATCCGGAAGTGCAAGAATCTCATCCAGGAGCAGAAAATCGCATTCCTGCGTTGCGATCACTTTGCGCGCAAAATTCAAAGCATTGAGAATATTGGTTTTCTCCTCTGCCTTCTCCTGCTCATTCAGTTCCTCATATCCTTCATCATGCTTCTCAAAACGGAATATCTTAATATCCAGATTATCCAGTTCCTCCAGAAAATCCAGTTCCCTGCGCTCTCTTCCTTTCAGAAACTGAATAATAATGACGCTTTTACCCTGTGCGGAAGCTCTCAGACACTGACCGATCGCCAGAGTTGTCTTTCCCTTTCCCCCGCCACAGTAAACCTCTGTAAATTCTTTTTCCATAACAAACAATTCCTCTTATCGTTATTGAAATTGTACCTTCTTCTCTGTGTCATTACAGACATGATAAACAGCAGTCTGTTTTCGACTTCTGCGATGAGCTTCCGGCATATTCACGCCGGAATGCTTCGTGGAACAGCAGGCTGCCATAGTTATCTGAATACGCTTATATTACCGCAGTTTATGAAGAATTGCAAGTGCTACTGTTTACAGTAATCGTTACTGTTCACTCCGTTCACAGTAACGTGGCCAAAATTCATTCCAAATTGCCTGCGGCAATGGAATTATTCCATATATTCCAGCTTGCTTACAGATACTTCATACGCAACTCTCTTCTCTGTTTCATTTTCCCCGATCCGTTTCATATATTCTCTGCTCTGGATACGTCCCCAGATCAGGACATGACCGCCAACCTCAAACGCAGATGCATAGCGGGCATTTCTGCCCCAGCAGATGCATGGTATGTAATCTGATTTTCCATACGGACGATTTACTGCCAACAGCACATCCGCAATTTCTCTTCCAAGAGGAGTTTTACGGTACACCGGAGGCTTACAGATATATCCGTCCAGAAAAATCTGATTTACCGGAACTGTTTCATCCTCTTCTTCCACAAACTTCAGTTCTCTGCTGAATACTGAAAGCACGAGACGGTTGTGCTTCTCCTCATGGCGGTTATATGAGCGGAACTGTCCATGGATTTCCACATATTCTCCGATATAATCCTGCGTTACATCCACCAGCCGTTCAGAAACCATCACCGGAATCCTGTCTTCCGAATCACTGAGCCTTTTGACCAGCAGCTCAGTCATATAGAAGCCTTCTCCAAAGACCTGATGACTGAATGTAAAGCCTGCTGCAATTTTGCCCATCATAGATACCTGATTGTTTTCAATAATTTTATCTGCCATAATGTGGTTCTCCTTCCCTGTAGAGCACCTGTGTCAGAATCCCTGCCTGCAGTGTAGACCGTAAATAGTCTCTGCTTTTTCAGCGATCCCGCATATGCTCCTCTGTACCTTGTATTGTTCTTTATAAGGTTATGTACAGGCATTCTCATTTAGAACCAGAATCTGCAAAAATAAAAAAAATTATTTTAACACCTTGTAATCTGGCGAAAATGTGGTAAACTGAAAATTCGGGTAACTTATTGAAGAAAAAAACACATAATAATAGGAACAAATTCATCTGCAAGATTAAATCATATTTGAAAAAACTGCTTTTGCAGCAAAATAATCCTGCTGATAACACATGAATATTAACAATTCCGGTAACTGTTCAGCCAGTGTGCCGAACAGTTACCCATTCAAAGCTTAAAGAGGAAAGGAAAATCATTTTATGAGAACAAAACGTGAAGATGTCCGTAACGTAGCCATTATCGCCCACGTTGACCATGGTAAAACAACTCTGGTTGACCAGCTTCTGAAACAGAGCGGTGTATTCCGCGAAAATCAGGAAGTTCAGGAACGTGTCATGGACTCTAATGATATCGAACGTGAACGTGGTATCACTATTTTATCCAAGAACACAGCTGTTCATTACAAAAATACAAAAATCAACATCATTGACACACCAGGACATGCTGATTTCGGCGGCGAGGTAGAACGTGTACTTAAGATGGTAGACGGTGTTATTCTTCTCGTTGATGCTTTCGAAGGTGCTATGCCTCAGACAAAATTCGTTCTTAAGAAAGCACTGGAACTTGACCTTCATGTAATCGTATGTATCAACAAGATCGACCGTCCGGAAGCCCGTCCGGATGAAGTTGTAGATGAGGTTCTGGAACTTCTTATGGATCTTGGTGCTTCTGATGAACAGCTTGACTGTCCGTTCCTGTATGCTTCTGCCAAAGCAGGACATGCTGTGATCGACTTAAACGACACTCCTAAGGATATGGCTCCGTTATTTGAAGCAATCCTGAAATATATCCCGGCTCCGGAAGGAGATCCGGAGGCAGATACTCAGGTTCTGATCAGCACGATTGATTACAATGAATACGTTGGACGTATCGGTGTTGGTAAAGTTGAAAACGGTACAATCGCTGTTAACCAGGAACTGACTCTGTTAAACCATCATGATCTGGACAAACGTAAGAAAGTTAAGATCAGCAAGCTCTACGAGTTTGACGGTCTGAACAAAGTTGAAGTAAAAGAGGCCACTATCGGTGCTATCGTTGCTATTTCCGGTATCGCAGACATCCATATCGGTGATACTCTCTGCGGCGGAGAAAACCCGGAGGCAATTCCTTTCCAGAAGATTTCCGAGCCTACCATTGCCATGAACTTCATCGTAAATGACAGTCCGCTGGCAGGCCAGGAAGGTAAATACATCACATCCCGTCATCTTCGTGACCGTCTCTACCGTGAGCTGAATACAGATGTCAGCCTTCGTGTAGAAGATACTGAAACAACAGAAGCCTTTAAGGTTTCCGGACGTGGAGAACTTCATCTGTCTGTCCTGATCGAGAACATGAGACGTGAAGGTTATGAATTCGCAGTAAGTAAACCGGAGGTTCTGTACAAAACAGACGAGCGCGGAAAGAAACTTGAACCTATGGAAATCGCTTATGTAGATGTTCCGGAAGAATTTTCCGGTACTGTAATCCAGAAGCTGAGCGAACGTAAAGGTGAGCTGCAGGGTATGAGTACTGCCAGTGACGGTACTGTCCGTCTGGAATTCCACATTCCTTCCCGTGGACTGATCGGATTCCGCGGTGAGTTCCTTACTTCCACCAAGGGTACCGGCATCATCAATACTATGTTTGACGGATATGCTCCTTACAAGGGAGATTTCCAGTACAGAAAACAGGGATCTCTGATCGCTTTCGAGGCTGGTGAAGCTGTTACTTATGGTCTGTTCGCAGCCCAGGAGCGTGGTACTCTGTTTATCGGACCTGGTGCAAAGGTTTACAGCGGTATGGTTATCGGACAGAATGGTAAAGCCGAAGATATCGAGTTGAACGTATGCAAGACAAAACATCTGACTAACACACGTTCTTCTTCCGCTGATGATGCACTGAAATTAACTCCACCAAGAGTTCTCAGTCTGGAACAGGCCATCGATTTCATCGACCAGGATGAACTCCTTGAGGTTACACCAGAGTCTCTCCGTATCCGTAAGAGACTTCTGGATTCCAGAGAACGTAAGAGAGCCGCTTTCAGAAAAGCCTGAAACAAATAGAAACTTAAGAAAAATTAAGCCCCGCAGATTTTGCGGGGCTTAATTTTTCTTAATCATTACTGTTCACTCCGTTCACAGTAACTCTTAATCTCCTGCAAACATATGGAAAAACATAAATCCTTCTACAAATTATATTGTTATATTTTCACGAAATTCCTAGTTAGTATTTGTTAACTTTTTCATATGCTATGTAATTGACAAATGATTAACAAAGTCATATAATAGCATCATCGAGGTTGTTAATTTATTAACGTTATTTTTTTAACTTTCTCTCAGTTGCCAACAGAACATATATTGTTAAATTTTTCTCATATATTCTGACAATTGATATTTTATTCACATTATTTACGTGATTATGCACAATTTTCACCATAATATTTCGTTATGCTCATATCAATGTTACTGTTGACCGAATAATCAGTTTATTTATATAATAAAAACATAACAGGTCACGGTAAATACTTTTAACGAAAACACAAACAGGAGGATTCCCAAATGGCAAAAAAAGAGAACACTATCCCAACCATCATCGACACCCCTGAAGCCCTTACTGCAAAGATTGCAGCCATGAAAGAGGCACAGAAGATTTTCGCAACATTTACCCAGGAGCAGGTAGATAAGATTTTTAAAGCTGCCGCTACTGCTGCTGACAAAGCACGTATCCCGCTTGCTAAAGATGCTGTTGAAGAAACAGGAATGGGTATTGTAGAAGATAAGGTTATCAAGAACCATTACGCAGCCGAATATGTATACAACGCATATAAGAATACCAGAACCTGCGGTGTGATTGAAGAAGATACTGCTTACGGTATTAAGAAAATCGCTGAACCGATCGGTCTGATTGCTGCTGTTATTCCTACAACCAACCCAACATCTACTGCAATCTTCAAAACTCTGATCGCACTGAAAACACGTAATGCAATCATCATCAGTCCGCATCCCCGCGCAAAGAAATGTACCATTGAGGCAGCAAAGGTTGTTCTGGAGGCAGCTGTAGAAGCCGGTGCACCGGAGGGAATCATCGGATGGATTGATGTTCCAAGTCTTGATCTGACAAATCAGGTTATGCGTGAAGCAGACATCATCCTTGCCACAGGTGGTCCCGGAATGGTTAAGGCTGCCTATTCTTCCGGAAAACCTGCTTTAGGTGTAGGTCCCGGAAATACTCCTGTTATCATTGATGACAGTGCAGATATCCGTCTGGCAGTTAACTCCATCATCCATTCCAAGACCTTTGACAATGGTATGATCTGTGCTTCCGAACAGTCTGTAACTGTTCTTGAGAGCATTTATAAGAAAGTAAAAGAAGAATTCCTTTACAGAGGATGTTACTTCCTGAAACCGGATGAATTAGAGAAAGTAAGAAAAACTATCCTTATCAATGGCGCATTGAATGCAAAGATCGTAGGCCAGAAGGCTGCCACTATCGCTGAGATGGCCGGTGTTGCAGTTCCTCCTGAAACAAAGATTCTGATCGGCGAAGTTGAATCTGTAGACATCAGCGAAGAATTCGCACATGAGAAGCTTTCACCTGTACTGGCCATGTACAAGGCCAAAACTTTTGACGAAGCGATTGCCAAAACTGAACAGCTTGTAGCTGACGGCGGTTATGGACATACCTCCGCTCTCTACATTGACACAAGAGAGAAGGAAAAGATGGAAAAACACGCAGCAGCTATGAAGACCTGCCGTATCCTCATCAATACTCCATCTTCTCAGGGCGGTATCGGCGACCTTTACAACTTCAAACTTGTTCCGTCCCTGACTTTGGGCTGCGGTTCCTGGGGTGGCAACTCCGTATCTGAGAACGTAGGTGTAAAACATCTCATTAACATCAAGACCGTTGCTGAAAGGAGAGAAAATATGCTCTGGATTAGAACACCGGAAAAAGTTTATTTCAAAAAAGGCTGCCTGCCGGTTGCTCTGGATGAACTTGGCACTGTTATGCACAAGAAACGCTGCTTTATCGTAACAGACTCTTTCCTTTATAAGAATGGATATACTAAAAAGATCGAAGATAAATTAGATCAGATGGGAATCGTACATACCTGCTTCTACGATGTAGAGCCAGATCCATCTCTCGCTTCTGCAAGAGCCGGTGCTGCTGCAATGAGAATGTTCGAGCCTGACTGCATTATCGCAATGGGCGGTGGTTCCGCAATGGATGCCGGCAAGATCATGTGGGTTCTCTATGAAAATCCGGACGCCAACTTTGATGATATGGCTATGGACTTTATGGATATCCGTAAGAGAATCTTCACATTCCCGCATATGGGTAAGAAAGCTTACTTTATAGCTGTTCCAACATCTTCCGGTACAGGTTCCGAGGTAACACCTTTTGCTATCATTACTGATAAGACTACAGGTATCAAATGGCCTCTGGCTGATTATGAATTAATGCCTGACATGGCTATTGTTGATACAGATAATATGATGAGCGCACCTAAGGGACTGACCTGTGCTTCCGGTATCGACGTTATGACTCATGCACTTGAAGCCTATGCTTCCATGATGGCATCTGATTATACAGATGGTCTTGCATTAAATGCAATCAAACTGGTATTTAACTATCTGCCACGTGCATACAAAGATGGTTCTGATGTAGAAGCCAGACAGCATATGGCAAATGCTTCCTGCATGGCTGGTATGGCTTTCGCAAATGCTTTCCTTGGCGTAAACCACTCTCTTGCTCATAAGCTGGGAGCTTTCCATCACCTTCCACATGGTATTGCAAATGCTCTGGTTCTGCTTCATGTTCTGCGCTATAATGCAGCCGAAGTTCCAGCTAAGATGGGTACCTTCCCACAGTATCAGTATCCGCACACACTTGCACGTTACGCTGAGATTGGCCGTTCTGTAGGTCTGACAGGCAAGAACGACAGCGAAGTATTTGAGAAGCTTCTCCAGAAACTGCAGGAACTGATGGATACTATCGAGATCAAACATACGATCAAAGAATACGGCGTAGACGAGAAATACTTCCTCGAAACTCTGGACGAAATGACCGAACAGGCATTCAACGACCAGTGTACCGGTGCCAACCCGAGATATCCATTAATGTCTGAGCTGAAAGAAATCTATCTGAAAGCTTACTATGGAGAGGGAAATATTCCTGAATCCAGGAAGGCCAAAGAGAAAAAAGAAACGAAATAAGATTTGCTGAAAATAAACCTTTTCCTTTAAAAATATAGTGTTTAAACCAATATAATAAGGGCTGTCAAAAAACGACAGCCCTTATTATATTATTTCTTACTGCGATATGCTTCTGCTTCCCAATGTGTGATGAAGTATGTAATATCATCTGTCATGTGAAGCGGGCCACCAAAGCTTTCTGCATATACTGCAAGCTTAATGGCATCTTTTACAAGAAGCTGTGCTTTTGCAGCTTTTCCCTTATCATCTTCCATGATAAAGGCACCGACTCCCTGTACCAGGATCAGTCTTGGCTCTTTGTCATTCTCTGCCATAAATGCATCCAGCGCAGCTTTTGCCTGGTCAATATCCTCTACAAATAACGGATATGGTCCACAGTATACAATGTGATCCGGTGTAAATGGTTTCAGAAGCGGTGCAGCCGCTGCCTTATCTTTTACGAAGTTATCAGCTTCCGCTACAGGTACAACTTCTACTGCATGTCCCAATAACCGGGAAAGCTTCTCTGCTGCCTGTTCTTTTTCAGATGTAACAGCATCACTGACATCAGCAGTTCTCTTTACCTGTTTCTCTAATTTACTGATCACGCCGTCAAATAATGCTCCAATTTCCTCTACAGTATTTGCTGCAACGAAAATTCCGTGATTCTGGAGCAGAAGAACCTGAACATCTTTTCCAAATTCTTCTTTATAAGCATTCATTTTCTCATAGCAGATACGCGCAAGTGTATATCCGGGTTTGCAGATATCAATCCAGAGTACATCTTTTCCAAGAAGCTGTTCACTGAGTTCCTTTGCCCCTTTTCCGCAGGTCAGTCCATTGACAAGTGTAGGATGAACATGCAGTACATAAGTATAGGCAAATAAGTTATGAAGCAGTGCTTCTACACTTGGACGTTTTGTTTTGTCAGCATCTGTTACTGCAGCCATAACATCTGCAAGATACAGTGATTCACGTTTGACATCATCTTCAGGATAATCTGTCTTCATGATTTCATTCAAACGTGTTCTGCTCATTTCCACAAATTCCTCTGCCTTGATTGTGGCAAGCTGTGTACCAGAGCCTTTTACATACAATGTAGTGTCGTCTTTTACAGAAGTATTGCCACCGCCTGCAAGAACATAGGCAGGGTTGCTTCCATAAGTATTTGACATTTTTACTAAGATTGAAAGATCCATAGTTAAAATACCTCCCATATTTTAATAGTTTTGCTATTACCCATTCCATTGTACACGATATTCTGCTTTTTTCCAAGTGTTATGGAGTAAACAGTAACGTTATAATAGTCCCGCAAATAACCTCATAAACAGCTGTCCCAGGCGCAGATACGCGCTGCGTCCGGTACTGTACTGTTCTGTCACTTCACGGCATTCATCCATGGTTGCTGCAAGATCATTTCGGATATCCAGAACTGCCTGACAGTCTGCCATAAAGCAGCCGTTTTCAAAATGATGATACAAACTTCTGTAATCCAGATTTATGGTTCCGCAGGTTGCCATACAGTCATCTGCCACACTCATCTTTGCGTGACAGAAACCAGGTGTCCATTCGTAAATACGCACTCCATGCTTTACCAGTCCATGGTAAAAGGATCGTGTGATATTGTAGATCATCTTTTTATCCGGAATACCAGGTGTAATGATCCTTACATCTACCCCTCGCTTGGCTGCCAGACACAGAGCATGGGTCATTTCATCTGTGATGATCAGGTACGGAGTCATAAACCAGCAGTATTTTTCCGCTTTATTCACCATACTGATATACACTTCTTCACCTACCTGTTCATGATCCATAGGACTGTCCGCATAGGGTTGGATAAATCCTGTCTGCTTTGCCTGATAATCTGTCTGGACCAGAAATTCGGTAAAATCACTGTCATTTTTATCCTTATCACTGACAGCATTCCACATCTCCAGGAATGTTACTGTTAGGGAACGGACTGCCTCCCCCTCCAGACGGATACCTGTATCCTTCCACTGTCCATAAGGATGTGTGAAATTAAAATATTCGTTGGCAAGGTTGTAACCGCCGGTAAATCCCACTTTTCCATCGATCACTGTGATCTTGCGGTGATCCCGGTTATTCAGGAACACATTCAGGCCCGGAGTAAAAGGGTTGAACACTCTGCAATGGATTCCCACATTTTCCATTTTCTTAATGAAGTCTGTATTGATAAACCCAATGGAACCCATGTCGTCATAAAATACTCTGACTTCTACGCCTGCCTTTACGCGGTCTTCCAGAACTCTCTGGATTTTATGCCAGGCCTGTGCATCCTCAATGGCATGATATTCCATAAAAATGAATTTCTCTGCCTTTGCCAGATCTGCCAGCTGAGCCTCCAGCCCTTTGACTGCCTCATCATAATAAATAACATCTGTATTCTGATAGACCGGATAGGAGGCATTTTTCTGTATATAATCAGAAATATTGCCTGCCTTCGGGATTTTCCTGCCAAGCGTTTCCCTGCACTCACTGTCATTGGGAAGCAACGGCAGAAGTTCCCTGTCGATCTGGTCATAACGCTCCCGCATTTTACGGGTACCGCCATTGAGACCAATCAGTAAGTACAATCCCACTCCCAAGATAGGGAATACAAGGATCAAAATAACCCAGGGCATTTTCATAGATGAAGTCTGGTCTGACGCATACAGCTTAAGAACCAGTACACCTGCAAGAAGCCTTGTCATCAGATTGATAATCTCCGCATATTGATTCAGCTTTGTGATCATAGCAATGATAAAAGCTGCTTCCAGTAAAATACATACTGCGGAAAAGCATAATCGTTTTACACCATTTTTCGTTTTCGCCCTGCCTTCCAGGGTATCCTGTTTCATATTCTTTCTCTCTCCCTCTGTCATTATACGTTAATATTCACTCTGTTCCCAGAACACATATCAGACAGATAAAATCGTCCGCTTTTTTTACTTGCTTATAACCGGATAACTGCTCCGCAGTTTCAGTCAGGAAAGATTTTCTGCACATTTATTTGTGCCTATATACTCTGCTACTTTATCTGTCACTTTATTGCAGATTACCGTATAAGCTGCTCCCAGTACATTGGCGCCTATACGAAGCGCTACTGCTGCCGGCATTCCGAAGATCCCTGCTGCAATAGATAAGGCTCCAAAAGTATTAAATGCAGTCTGCCACGGATATCCTGCTGAATATCCAACTCCGATTCCTCCGATCATTCCAATGTACGGATACATGGATTTAGGAAGTACCAGATACAGCACAATAAACAGCAGACAGCCCACAACATTAAACATTCCTCTGCTCACAGACCTTGGGATACAGTCCTCTGTAAAAGGCAGACATACGGACATACAGGCGATTCCTGCCCACATTGCTCTGGGAAGTCCCAGAAGATTCATAAACAGCATTGCGCTGGATACGATCAGTGTCAGTTTCACATACCATCTGCTTCTTGCTGACTTAAGATCAAATTCCCGGAACAAATCCAGGAAGGTTCTTCGATAGGCTCTGTTTCTCTGGTTCTTATAGAAGACGATCATACAGATCACCATTCCCACCAACAAGCCGATCACACGGAAGGTGTATTCCTTTCCTGTCACATCATAGCCCAGAAGCAGCAAATAGCCCAGAACAAAGGTAGAATGATTGTACATGATCACATTATGACAGCCCAGTATCATCAGTAGTAAAATACACACAGCATTCACTGCAAACGCGGCTAACGGAGGCACTATATTTGCCAGACGGGGTCCTGCCATAAGAATACCGAAGATTCCTGCAATGGAAAGCAGTCCATGTGTTGTCCTGATCCCGAAATCTGCCTGCCGCAGCACAAGCACTGCCAACAGAACAGTAACACCAACTACACTGTTGCTGCTCCCTGTAAGCTTACTGTACATGCTCACCACTGCTACGCAAAAAGCCATAACCAGATACACTTTAAAATTATAGATTAAAATGTGCCGTCTTTTCTCTTTTGGGTCTGTGGTGCTTCTGATCAGCTGCTTGGAGCCGGTCGAACTCAATTGTAATTCCTGATAAAATGTCATATCTCGTTACCTCTCTTTCGCGAAAATCTATAAAAATTTATGAATTACCTTTTTTAGTAACGAGCACTATACCGCAGTTCCCTCTGTTAGTCAAGACTTAATTATTTTTTCAGGTCTCTTCTGATTATTTCTTCCAGTCTGTCCAGATCCTCATTGTCAGGATGAGATAACGCCCTGTCAAAATTCTGGATCAGTTCATCCAGGTTCGGCGCATGATCCGGCTTCTCTTTCATCTTTACGTATCTGTCCCTGACTGACTGGGGCATTTTCCCCTGACACATAAATTCTCCCATCACTGTATTACTCTCATCAACAGATTCTTTAACTTTCCCGAGAACCTGCTGGAAATAGGCTTCACTGCCTCCGAAACCTGCTGTTCCAAACAGAAAGATCTTCTTGTTTTTCAGACTCTTTAACAGTTCAAGTGTTGCAGGATCTGCATTCCCTATATCTGTCCAGAATCCAATGTATAATATGTCGGAAGAGAGAGCCTTTGCTCCTTCTGTTCCAAAATAGTCACAGTTTTCCTCAGGCAATACCTCCCTGATCTTCTCCGCAAGCTTCTTTGTGTTCCCTGTTTTACTGCTGTATATAATCGAGTATCTTTGTATTCCCATGCTGTCTCTTGCTCCTTTTTTTGTTTTATGCACTCTCGAAGTCTTCCTTGTATTTGCTTTTGTAAAAAGATTCCGAAAGTACATTTTTATCTGCGTTATTTATATCAGTTATAAATCCTCGTCCGACACTCCATCCCGGAACATTTTCAGCAGCTCCTCCATACTTTCTCTCAGCTTTTCATTCTTATTATACTGGACCAGCACCACTGTAACAATGGCAGACAGAATTATGCATCTGCGGATCAGTTTTCGAATACGGATACATCTCTTTACATCTTTTCTTCCCTTTTCATAGAGCTTCTCTGCCATCCTGTCAGCTCTGGCATCTTTGCAGGCAATATAATCATCAATCACCTGCTTATCCTCCTCACAGATGTCTAGATTCTCATACTGATTCCTCAGCTCCTCAAGTTCTGCATTATTCTGTCTGATCACTGTATCTTTGCGGTTAATTCTCTCAGCTGCACTCCGGCTCATTCTCTCTGTTCGTTTACTCATGATAAAAACTCCTTTCGTTTATTTTTTATTATCTCCTATTTTAAACTTTTCTCAGGCTTTTCTCAATAAAATAATAAAATAATGGAGGACTCCTTTTTTATAAACTTAAACAGGGAGAGTATAACTCAAAATGAGTCATACCCTCCCTGTTCTGGGGATCCTATTTCCCGATCACTTTTTTATTTTTTGAACTGTTGAAAATAGTTTCATCTAACAGATATTAAACATTACATTTCTGCTGTAAGAATCTCTAATAATTCTCCATAAAGAGCCTGATTCAGATGCATCGCATTCAAAGATGCCACAGCATCCTTTCCAAGTTTCTGTATGGTAGATAAAATTTCAGATTTCAAATTGTATTCAATCTGCGCACGTTCCAGAACAGCAAAAATCTCTTCTGTCCATCTATGCTCACACTCTGTTATTCCATCAACAAACTCTACACATATTTCCTGATCCACTGGAATATCCTTTACAATAATCTCAAATCTGTCAGGATTCTTTTTCCATTCAGATACACAGTCACATTCCCGGTCTCCGACATATATTTTAAAGTTGGATTCCTTCACACCATAGAACCATAATTTCCATGTACGGTTCACAGGAATTACATCTGTATTTCCCGCAGCCCTGGAAATTGTAAATATATTCTTCTCCTTTGCAAACCGTGTTTTTACCCAGTTCTCATCATTATCTTCCGCTGTATCCCCCTGATCTTCCCACAGTTCAAATGATCCTGTATTACCAGGGAATATTTTTATCAGGAATTTTTCCGGATTATCTATGGAATTGTCATATTCCTCCATATCTTTCAGCGGGATAATACCGCCCTCTTTTACAAGTACAGGAATCTCATCTATAGTTCTCCACAGTTCCATCAATCGTCCGCCATCATACCTTCTTCCATTAAAGAAATCATACCAGACTCCTTTAGGGATCCAGGTAACTGCTTTGGCAGCAACTGCAACCTCATCCATTTTTTCCGTAATCGGAGAAACCATCATCTCATTTCCAAAATAATAATTGTTTGGCACATGATAAGTCTGCTCCTGATCCGGTTCCTGATAGTACATTGGCTGTACAAGCGGAATTCCGTCTCTGCTTGCATACTTATTCATAGTATAAAGATAAGGAACCAGGCTATGACGCATACGAAGATACTTCTTCATTGTTTCTTCCACAATCCGGTTATACTTCCACGGTTCTTTTCCATTAAATGGATTATCTGTACTGTGAAGGCGGTTGATCGGAGAGAATACTCCCAATTCTACCCATCTGGCAGTCAGTTCATCATCTCTGTATCCAAACATATGACCACCAATGTCATGGCTCCACCATCCATATCCGATATTGCTGGCATTTGCAGTGAAATATGGCTGGAACTTCAGACTCTCCCATGTAATAATCGTATCACCAGAGAATCCAATGGGATATCTGTGGCTTCCCGGACCTGCATATCTGGAAAAGGTAAGTTGTCTCTTGCCTTTCCATACACTGTCAAGATAGTGATAATGGTTCAACATCCAAAGGGGATCCAGACCCGGTATTTTCGTAACAGTTCCCTGCTGCCAGTCAAGCCACCAGAAATCTACGCCGTCTTCTTCCATCGGATGATGCAGATCATTAAGATAAACCTCAAGGAATTTATCATCTGCTATGTCAAAAAGTACCGGCTCTTTTTGCTCAGGATCCATTCCCATTTTCTTTGCAATACGTGGATATGCTTCTTCATATGGGCGGATTCCATCTGCCGGATGAACATTCAATGTTACCTTCATATTATGGTCATGAAGCCATTTCAGGAATTCCGGCGGATCCGGAAACAGCTTTTTGTTCCAGGTATAGCCTGTCCATCCGCTTCCATATACAGGATCCACATCCTCAACAAGATGCCAGTCCATATCAATAACAGCTACTGAAAAAGGAACTTTTTCTTTTTCAAATCTCTCTACCAGCTCTTTATACTCTGCTTCATCATATTTGTGGTAACGGCTCCACCAGTTACCCAGCACATATCTTGGTAAAAGAGGTGTTTTTCCACAAAGATGATAAAAATCCTTCAGACATTCAAGGAATCGATGACCGTAACCAAAGAAATAAAAATCTTCTCCTTTGTTTTGTCTTGGTTTTACAGAACCATTTTCCATAAGTACCATTGTATGAGAATCATTCAGAACAGAAAATCCGTCTTTTGACATAATTCCATGTTCCAGCGGGATTTCACCGTTGGCCCAGTCCAGAGTTCTTGCAGTTCCCCGAAGATCTTTCGTCTCTTCTCCGTAATGCCATACTCTCTCTCCTGCCATTCCACCTGCAACGCGGACCATCAGACCGCCTGGTGTAAATTTCTGTTTATCATAATGAATCTCCAGATTCTTTGTATAAATATCAAGAGTTTCCTCTTTTTCTACAACACGAAATTCCGGAACAGGAAATTCTCTGTTGTAAACCATCTGGGTTGCATGATCTTCAAATTTCCCATCTTCGCTATACTCAAATCTGATTAATGCGGTTGTCAACATTGATATTCTGTAATTTTCCCCCTGCAGCACTGCGCCGGCAGAGCACAAAGGATGTGTTGGTACTGCGTATTTTTTTAAGCTCATCAGTTTATGCCTCCTTTTTACTCTTTAACTGTTTACTCCTTGACTGCACCATTGGCAATTCCGGCTGCGATCTGTTTCTGGAACAGTAATACCATCACTAAAGTAGGAATTACTACAACTACAGCAGCTGCCGCAATCTGGTTCCAGTAAATTGTATACTGCCCTCTCAGATATCCGATACGGACCGGAACTGTCTGGATTGATTCATTACTGTTCATGGTACATGAAAGAAGATATTCGTTCCATGCTGAAATAAAAGTCATCATCGCAGTCTGTAATTACTCCCGGTGCTGCAATTGGAAAAATAATTCTCCATAAAGTTCCCCAGGTAGAACATCCATCAATCTTCGCTGCCTCCTCCAGTGCAAGAGGAACCTGTTTGAAATGTGCCACCATAATCCATACTGCACTTGGCAGAGTAATAGATGAATACGCCAGACATACCCAGTAGGAATTCAGTTTTCCAAGAGAATAGTACATATTGAACACCGGTCCGATAATGATCATCTGCGGAAACATTGCTACTGTAAGGATCAATGCCATCAGAAGATTTTTTCCTTTGAATTTGAATCTGGATATGATATATGCAGACATAGACGCAACAACAATTACATACAAAGTAGTAAATCCGGACAT
>NZ_JBWJVP010000226.1:0-24497 GCF_056339915.1 Blautia sp. ZXY-1-B12
CAGCAGCACTGCCGATATTCATAACGATCTTCTGTGCGTTAACGCCTAACTGAGTAGTTACAACGTTAAGCTGTTTAGCAAGGTTGATATCTACGGCAGATTCTGCACCTACGATCTGATCGTAAGCAAGTCCTGCTGCAGCACCGATTGCTTTGTAGTTTTCTTCTTTTTCAGAAAGGATCAATACATTTCTTCCCTGAAGAGCTTCAGCTACTTTCGGAAGAAGTTCAGCGTCTTTTTCTACGTTCTTGCATCCTTCTACTACTAATGGTGCATCAATGGAATCTGCAACGTCTTTTACAACTGCAATAAGTTCATCAACAGATTTGTTTACACCGTTCGGATCTCCGCCTTCAAGGATAAGCGCTACAAAATCAGCACCTTCCATAGCTGCTGCTTTTTTAGCCATTTCTCCGATTGTGGAAGCTCCGTCGTAGTATGCTTTGATACCTTCGGATACAACATTCTCAAGACCCATATCAGAAATCTCCACACCGATCTTAGGTGTGTTTTCTGATGGTGCATCAAAAGAATAAAATGGATAAGTAGAGTCTCCGCCGATTGTTACAGTCTTATCTCCGCTGCCAATGGTGACTGTATTAATCTTTGCATTGAATTTCTGAAGTTTCTGATTAAACGGCATTTTTTTGGCCTCCTTAAAAAAATTACTGTGTGTATGTATCTTTTCGCAGACTTACACACTATGTCATGTGTAGTATACAACATTATCCTGCCCGTTGACAAGTACAGTCTGTCATATTTTGTTAAAAAAACAACAATTTCACAGCTTTCCTTTATTTTCCATAACAAAGTGAAAAAAATTCGGCAAATTGCCATATCTGAACTTTGCTGATTCTTCATACACTCCGCATATATTTTTTATCAGCAAATCATTATGGCAACCACATTCCGTCCTTACGAAACAGAACGATTGTACTTTCACACGATCACATTCTGTATGTCCTTGAAATATAATATACTATGGTTTTTATCTATACGCTTTTGAGCGTTTAAACCCGGAGGCTTATTAAAAGCCTCCGCATGACTCACATAATACCTCCGGGAAAACCACCATCTTTACATCATCGGATCAAGGGCTAATGCCGGATGGCCTTTTTCTGTAAGGAATCCAACCAGTATTTCCGGATCAGTAGCGATTGTTTCATCACCGATCATATCTGTAAAGTTTTCAATTCCGTAGAGTTCTTTTGCTGTGTTGTTAAGACGCTCAGCAACAAACTCTTTCAGTTCTTTTGGCATCCATACGATACGTTCAATACCGCCTTCTGCCTTCATGAACTTCTTGGAGCTGATGAAATGTTTACCATGTCCCATGAAACCAGGTGTCTGAACACCACCACCTGTCATGGATGCCATTTCTGAGAATGTCATTCCAAGAGGTGTCATGCCTGCATACTCACGGTTAGCGATAACAACACCATTGGAGAATGGCTCGATACCGCAGATACACTCGAAACATCCGCATGATGTCATAGGATCCTGCATGATAGAGTACAGTGTAACGTGCTCTAATGCACCCTGGGATAATTTCTTAACAGCTTCATCTACATCTTCATAAGAACCAAGGTTCTCATCAATAGGTCTTTCTTTTGTAATTACCTGGCAAGGTCCGTTTGGATCCAGCTCGTGGGTAGCTTTTGCATCCAGCCATGAAACGGCACCGCAAAGTCCAAGTCTCTCAGGTGTAACAACACATACGTGAGACGGGGAGAATGCCTGGCAGAGGATACAGCTGTAATATACATCTACAGATTCGTCTGTCAGAGTATTCAGACGGTCATCACGTTTCTCGAAGATCGGGATGGCAACTTCATGACGGATTCTTGTACACTCAGCAGGATCTGTATAAATAGTAACTTCACATTTATCAACAACTGCGTCAAATTCATTCTTAACCTGTGTATAGAGAACTTCACCGATATGTTTGATCTTGAAGCCTGCAGCAAATGCATCTTTGCTGATACGGATTCTCTGCATATCTCTCTGTCCTGTATGGTATACACCTTCGATACAGTTGATGTAGTTATGGAACTTACGCTCGATAACAGGTTCAAAGTCAGGCTGCATGTTTTTACCTGCAACTTTAACAACATATGCAATACTGTTCTTGCTGCCAAGTTCCATGTCGTCTACTTCCGGACCAACAACTGTAATCTTATGGTCTTCTACTTCACTTGCATCACATGTATGTACAAGCTCTGCACAGTCTACACGGGAACCATCGAATTCAACCTGCATGTCTTTACGACGGATAATCTCACCTTCGAATGCAGATGCGAAAGCAACCGGGATATCGATGTTTGTAATTTTAATCTTGATGTCACGTGCTTCCAGAGAAGTTGCATTCCATTTGGAGATGTCTTTCTGACAGATCAGGCTCTTCGGTACTCTTGCAACATCTTCCTGGTTTGTGATAACCGGGAATCCAAGAGCGATAGCGCCTGCACCACAAGCTACGATCACATCATTTAACGGTGCAAATGCATTAACAAATGCAGGTACACGTTTCATTGTGTATTCCATCAGAGTTGCAGCATCACCTGGTTTTACGTTACCGAAGATAAGAGCTGCACGAAGTGCTACAGATACTACATGGATAACTGCTGTAACGTCTTTTCCAAGCGGGATAACACGTACGTTAGCACCTGTCTTGTATCCAACTTCCTCTAACTGGTCAATAACGTCACCAACCAGAGTGATCAGGATACCCTGAGACTGATAGGATTTAACAAGGTCTGCTGCTTCCTGAGCGGAAGGAGCTTTTCCAAGGATAACTGCTACACCAGGGATATCGCCTGTTACAAGCGGTACACCAAGTTCACGGATCACTGCATCTGCAAGATGTCCGTAGCAAGGAGCTTCATATGGTGTAGCTCCGTCAATATATTTCAGAACTTCGATAAATTCTGCGCAGAGAGCTGTAGCAACACCTGACATAAATACATCATTTGTTCTCTTCTCTCTTGTCATAAGAGTTTTTACTACTGCAAGAGCATCTTTTAACTCTGCAAGAGTTCCAACCTTTGTTCCTGTTACTGCATAGTAGCATGGTAAAGAATATGCTGTATCAGGGAAGCTGACTGCTTTGTCAGCGCCGTATTTTTCAATTGCCTGGTTGATGGCACCCTCTGTAAGTCCATAAACCGCGTCATTTCCCGCAAAAACACTTTCAAATAAAGTCACTTTGTTTACCTCCTAAATATATGAGATTATTGACGATCTATCTTTTCTTTTATCTTAATGATCTCATCAGTAACTGTTTTGCTGAAGTCATAAGGGGATTTTCCCTGTCTGTCCGCATCAATTACTTCTGTGTTGTAATGGATCATTCCTAAAAGATCTTCCTGTGGAATCCGTTCTCTGATAAAGTTTTCGTCATCCTCGTTGCGTACTTTGTTTGCAACAACCTTTACCTGAGCTACTCCCAGATCCTTTGCCAGACGTTTTACATTCTTGTATGTCTGAACACTTCTTGCACCCGGTTCGATCACTACGATAAATGCGTCTACTCCTTCTGTGGTTCCTCTGCCGAGATGTTCCAGGCCGGCTTCCATATCAAGAATTACCACATCTTCTCTTCTCAGTACCAGATTATTAATAATACGTTTCAGCATTACATGCTCCGGACATACACATCCGCCACCGCCTGTCTCGACAGTTCCCAGGACAAGGAGACGCACGCCATTACAGACCTTACCATATTTCTCCGGGATATCGTCTACTTTCGGATTCAGATGATAGAACTGATTTCCCGCAGTCGCACCTGTACGTTCTTCCACAAGCTTACGCATTTTGGAAATTGGTACAATAGAATCCAGTGTTTCTTCATCAAAGCCTAATGCAAGACCAAGATTCGCATCCGGATCCACATCTGCTGCAAGTACCGGTCTTCCCTCTGCTGCATACAACCTGGCCAGCGTTGCTGCAAAAGTAGTTTTGCCTACGCCGCCTTTTCCTGTAACTGCTATTTTCATTTTACGTCATCCACCTTTTATTACATTTTTAAGATCACAGCAGATTAGATTCCTAATGCTGTTCTCTTCTCTTCGATTCTTTCGATCATCAGATCAACTAATTTCTCAATATCTGTTTCTACTGTATAAGCAGCTCCTGTCCATTTTCTTGTTCCCTCTGTAAGAAGCTCTCCCATTTCTGAAGAACCGGAAACATATGGATCAACACCAAGGAATGTATCAATACCGGTACCTACTACATAGTTACCGATGGATACAGCTTTTTCAGACATCCACTCAGGAGCACATCCAACTACAGGAAGCTGATTGATCTGAAGACCTGCATCTTTTGCAAGTTCAGCAGCAAGGATCATCATACGGGAAATATCTACGCATGATCCCATGTGGAGTACCGGTGGGATATCAGCCAGTTCACAGACACGTTTCAGACCTGCACCGCAGAGATCTTTTGCAGATTTGTCCATAAGACCTGCTTTTGCAGCTGCCTGTGCAGAACATCCGGAAGCAATGACAACGATATCATTGGCGATACATTTCTTCATCAGTTCAATATGTGCATAGTCAGGACGGATCTTAGGATTGTTACATCCAACCATAGCAACAGCACCACGGATAACACCGGAAGTGATGCACTCAAGTAATGGTTTTGTTGTTCCTGTCTCATCAACCTGAGAGTTTGTAACACCGTCAAGAACCTTAACGATTGCTTCTACGGAATAACCAACTGTAGCTTTCTGTTTCAGCTGTGGGATATGCACAAGTTCAGGTTTTCTGTTCTTGAAGTTGTCAATAGCCATCTTGACGATTGCTTTTGCATTCTCTCCTGCTGTCTCAGCATTGAATCTGATAAACTCAGCATCAGGCATCTGAGCGATCGGAGAAGTTGTGATAAATTTAGTATGGAAGCATTTGCTTAAAGGTCCTAATGCAGGGAAGATACACTGAACATCTACTACGATCGCTTCGCAGGCACCTGTCAGTACTACATTCTCCTGCTGCAGGAAGTTACCGGCCATCGGAACACCGCGACGCATAGCTACTTCGTTTGAAGTACAGCATACACCGGAAACAGTGATTCCTTTTGCTCCTACAGATTTTGCATAATCGATCATTTCTTTGCTGTCTGCATATTCACAGATCATCTCGGAAAGACTCGGATCATGTCCGTGTACAACGATGTTTACATTCTCTTCAACCATTACACCAAGGTTAGCTTCAGTGTCAATTGGCTTCGGAGTTCCGAATAAAACATCAGAGAACTCTGTTCCCATCATGGAACCGCCCCATCCATCAGCCATACCGCAGCGGATAGACTGTTTTACAAGAGCTTCCGGAAGAGAAGAACATCCCATATGAGCCATATGTAAAGAAGTGGAAACCTCACGGTCGATCGCACGTGGTGCAATTTCATTTTCAATCAGTTTCTCTTTCTGTCCTGCAGGCATTCTGTCAAGGAATCTCTGATATCCAAATGGTTTACCATATTCCATCAATCCTGTCTCAGCCATTTCATGAGCCAGATCATAGATATCTTTTCCTTCTGTCTCTACGCCCCATTCTTTTGCGATACGGATCAGTTTCTCAGGATCTTTTACCTGATAGTTTCCGCCGTCTTTTGCACAATATAATGTGTGGCAGATTTCACGACCGTGATCAGAGTGAGTAGCTGCACCAGCTGCTGTAAATTTCAGGAAGTTTCTTCCTACGATACCATGGACGTCACATCCACAGATACCTCTTGGCGCTTTAGGGGTAATACGACATGGTCCCATAGCACAGATACGACAGCAGACACCCTGCTCACCGAATTTACAATGTGGAGTCTGGTTTTTTACACGGAACTGCCATGCGTCAGCTCCAACCTTTGCACCTGTCTCCAAAAGTCTGGCAGTAGCCTCTTCAAACTCTTCCACTGTAGTTAATTTGAATTCACTCATTATAGACCTCCTTTAATTCTGGTTTGTGTATTCCTTTAAGATACACATTTTTATTTTATTAATAATCCCACAGGCAGGAAATCCCGGTTATCTATATCTGAAGAATTGGCTCCGTTAAAGATAACTGTGATAACACATCCCATCCCCTCCCATGGGTTATTTAACTTAAAAAATAAAGATGTAAACTTGTATTTATCTCTGCATATATAGATTTCCTATGCGCACAAACATCCCTCATCGGATTCTCATCCGACAAGGGGTGTATCTTATAATTTTAAATTATCAACGATTGCACGAAGTGCAGTCTTGACAGGGTTGTCTTCCGGAAGTGTGCTTGTAGGACGTCCTTCACAGTCATATTCATAAACTGTTTCATCCTGTGGAACAACACCAAGAAGTGTCAGTCCCTGATTTGCAATCTCTTCCTGAATTCCCTTATTCAATTCTCCTTTCGGAGCTCGGTTAATGATCAGACCAACTGTATCAGGATGCATATCACATTCTTTAATGAGTTCTGCAATCCTTCCTACTGCCTGTACGCCTCTTCTGGAGCAGTCGCTGACCAGAATGGCAGTCTGCATGCTCGGAAGAACACCTCTGCTGATATGTTCCATTCCGGCTTCATTATCTACAACAATATACGGATAATTATTCTGGTATTTTGCAAGCTGAGTCTGAAGAAGACCATTAACATAACAGTAACAGCCTTTTCCCTGAGTTCTGCCCATGACAAGAAGATCAAAATCATCATCTTCTACAAGCGCATCTTCAAAACGCATTTCTGCGTAATCAGCCTTAGACATTCCGGTAGGAATTGGATTCTCTTTTGCAAGCTCTGCACGTGCAATTTCTTCACGCACATCGCCAAGAGTTGTCTCTACCTTTACGCCAAGAACCTCATTGAGGTTTGAGTTTGCATCAGCATCTACTGCAAGAATCGGCCCTTTACCCTTTTCACACAGGTACTGGATCAGCATTCCGCATAATGTTGTTTTTCCCACGCCGCCTTTTCCTGCGACAGCAATTACGTGTGCCATAAAACCAGGTGCCTCCTAAATCTGTCTTAGTATTCTTTCTATAAATAAAAATGATGTTAAGGTCAAAAGGTGTTTTGTCCCTATCTTAATATCAGTCACATTTCAGTTTCACAATACTGTTGGCAAGGTCAACCATTAAAATAGTTCCCTCGACCACTCTCTCATCTCCCATAATATCACGGAGAATCAATTTATTCCCATCCACATCTATACGGGAAACATTTTTAAAAATAACAGAATCGTCACTTTCTTTATATACAGTTGCCAGACACATGTGATGTCGCCTCCTATTTCATCTCTTCTTTAACAAGTGTTAAGGCAAGTCCAAGTCTCATATTGCCTTTCTGAAAATCTGCAACAGCTTCCTTAATAGTCTTACATGCTGCATCCATTCCCATCTTGGCAAGGTTATCAGCCATCTGATCCAGTTCCTGAGCATGATGCTCATTGTGCTGAAGCATATATGTCAGAAGAGCCAGTGTCTCATTCTTACAGTCACCTTCACTGCAGGATCCGCAATGAGCAGTATCACAGGCATGATCTGCATGAGAATGTCCATGATCATGACCTTCGCCATGAGTATGCTCATGAGTATGAGTCATACCATCTTCATGGGTATGTTCATGGGTGTGTCCATGCCCATGCTGGACAAGATTCCCATTTTCATCTTTGATTAAATGCATGGTTAAATGCTCCCTTCTATTGAAAAATACACTGAATTTATAAAATTCAGTCTTTTTTTATGACAATAAATTATCAATTTACTGATATTATACATCTTTTTTTTCGTTTCCGCAAGCTATTTAGCATAAATAATCACTAAAAAAATTTTGAAATATATGCTTTGAAATAGCTTTTTTCACAAGAACTGTTAATACTTTAACCCTTATGTTATATTGTTAACAATGTATTCTTGCAAAAACTTAATAATTTTTATGTACTTCTGACACATTTTTATGTTATACTTGGACAAGATTATCGGGCAAAGCAACTTGCCCAAAGTGTATATAGGAATTGGAGGAATTGTTTTGGATAATACTGTTTTTCTGAATACAAACAGAGAGATGCCTTTACTCGGACTGGGAGTATACAAAGCCACCGGGGAAAATGAGGCCGAAAATGCTATTATTTCTGCTGTTGAATCAGGATACCGTCTGATTGATACAGCCTCCGTATATAAGAACGAAGAGAATGTAGGACGGGGAATCGCTAGCTGTGGAATACCGCGAAATGAACTTTTTATTACTACAAAAGTATGGAATACCGCACAGCGTCTGGGAGACATTCAGGGTGCTTTTGAAAGAAGCCTGGACCGGCTCAAACTGGATTATGTGGATTTGTATCTGATCCACTGGCCGGTTCCGGGATGTTATCTCAGCACCTGGAAAGTACTGGAGGAAATCCAGAAATCCGGGCGGGCTCTTTCTATTGGTGTCAGTAATTTTGAAATCCGTCATCTGGAAGAACTGGAAGCCAATTCCGGAATCATACCTGCTGTAAATCAGATTGAATGCCATCCTCTCTGCTATCCGAAAGAGCTGATTGATTATTGCCAGAATAAAGGAATTCAGGTACAGGCATATGCCCCACTTGCCAGAGGCGCATATCTTGATAACGATGTAATGTGTGTACTTGGAACCAAATACGCTCATACTCCCGCTCAGATCGGTCTGCGCTGGGCTACTCAGAAAGGAATTTCCGTAATTCCCAAATCCGTACATCCTGACCGCATCAGAAGCAATGGCAATATTTTTGATTTCACAATCGAACAGGAAGACATGGATCTGATCGATACTCTGAATGAGAATTTTCACAGTTCACATATTCCCGAAGATTTAAGGGACATTGCATTCTGATAAAGAATAGTTAAAAAATATTTTATCATTCAAATGTAAAAAGCAGATGTATTTATATAACATCTGCTTTTGCATATTTATCATCTCTGTCTATAGAATTTTCCGTAAATGATGCATTCGAAAGTTTTTCGTAACCATTCAGCAGTCAGCTATCCCGCGAGGTACTGAACAGTTACAGTTTTTCTATAACATCTCAGTCATAGCAATTCCATAAATTACTGCAAACAATCCAGTCCATCAGAGCGTGAAGTCCTGCGTCAGATATCTTTGCCGTGCGTCAGCACGCCTGCAGGTATCTTCCTTGTCCTTCGCGCTCTGCTGAACTGTCTTGATTGCATTATTTTATGGAATTGCTATGGTTTACTGTCCGTCTTCCCATGGAAGCATCGGCGTCTCCACTTTCTTATCTCTTACCATAAGGTCGATCACCGCTTCCGCTGCACTTTTTCCTTCGAACAGGACTTTGTTTATTTCTGTGATGATCGGCATTTCCACATCATATTTCTCAGCCAGTTCTTTTGCTGCTTTTGCGGAATAGACGCCTTCCACGATCATTTTCACTTCAGCCATTGCCTGCTCCATGGTATATCCTTTTCCCATCAGATATCCGGCTTTCCGGTTACGACTGTGGACACTGGCACAGGTAACGATCAGATCTCCGATTCCGGACAGACCATAAAAGGTTTCCATACGTGCCCCCATTTTAACACCCAGACGTGAAATTTCTGCAATTCCTCTTGTGATCAGGGCTGCTTTGGTATTATCGCCGTATCCCAGACCATCTGCGGTTCCGGCCGCCAGTGCGATCACATTCTTTAACGCTGCGCCAAGCTCCACTCCCAGCATATCCGGCGTGGTATAAACTCTGAAAACAGGGCTCATAAAGATTCCCTGCAGATATTCTGCTGTCTCTCTCTGGTGAGAACTTACCACACAAGTAGTCGGAAGTCCTTTTCCAACCTCTTCTGCATGGCTTGGACCGGAAAGCACAGACACATTTGCCTGTGGAAGTTCCTGTTCAATGATCTCGCTTAAAGTAAGAAGAGTTTTTTCCTCCACACCTTTGGCAACATTTACAATTTTCTGTCCGTTTTTTACAAAAGGCGCCATACGCTTGCAGGTACTTCTGGTATAAGGCGAAGGAACTGCCAGAATTGCCACATCTGTATCCCGCAGGCTTCTCTCAAGATCTATTGTGATATCAATCGGTTCAGGAATCTTTACTCCCGGAAGTTTGCTCACGTGTTCCCGCTTTTCTCTTAATGTTGTTATCTCCTCCCCAAGCGCCGACCAGAGAATCACCTCGTGTCCATTATTGTAAAGAAGGATAGACAGGGCAGTTCCCCAGCTTCCCGCACCAAGCACACTTATCTTTGCCATATAAATACCTCTTTTTATTTATTTTTTTTTGCTTAAATAAATTTTACTTTCTGTCCCGTCAAGAAGCCGTTTTATGTTCTTTTTATGTCTGTAAAATGCCAGTACTGTCAAGAGTCCCATAACAATATAAAGCTCGATCATATGATAAGAATCCATATGATAAGAACCCATCTGTCCAAATACGATCATACTGATAAATGCAGCCAGATATGCACTTACCGAACACAGAGAAACATAGTGTGTCAGGAAAAACAGTCCGAAAAATACAATTGCACAGATCACAAAAATCCGCCAGTCAAAAGCAATCACAAGTCCTACAGATGCAGCTACGCCCTTCCCGCCCTTAAAATTAAGATAAAACGGAAAATTATGCCCCAGAATACACCCAGCTGCTGCATAAAGGCTCAGCAGCGGCAGAATATCTCCATAAGAATTTCCGAATATTGCCCTTACGATCAGGATGGCCGCAATACACTTCAGACAGTCACACAACAGATTCAATGCCCCGGCCTTTTTGCCAAGTGTACGCAGTACATTTGTAGAACCCAGATTTCCGCTTCCCTGTTTGCGGATATCAATATGATAAATTTTTCCTAAAATGTATGCAGTCTGAAAAAGTCCGCATGCATATCCAATTGCAATACAAATCAGGCGTTCCATGATTATTCTTTTTCACCTCGTTCACGAATAATGAATTTCAGTGATGTTCCCGCAAATCCAAAGGCATCCCTGATCTTGTTCTCCAGATATCTGGTATAAGAGAAATGCATCAGTTCTTTGTCATTTACAAAGATAACAAATGTAGGCGGTTTGACAGCCACCTGTGTCATATAGTAAATCTTCAGACGTTTTCCCTTGTCAGACGGAGGCTGCTGCATTGCCACTGCCTCAGAAAGGATTTCATTCAGGACACCTGTCTGGATTCGCAGTGTCTGGTTTTCGATAACCGCATCGATTGTTTCAAACATTCTGGAAATCCTGAGTCCTGTTTTTGCAGAAATAAATACCAGCTCCGCATATGGCATATATGCCAGAACCTCGCGGATTCTGTTTGTGTGCTTATAAATAGTCTTATCATTCTTTTCAATGGCATCCCATTTATTTACTGCAATGATAACACCCTTTCCTCTTTCGTGGGCAATCCCTGCGATCTTGGCATCCTGTTCTGTAACACCCTCTGATGCATCGATCATTACAATGACAATATCTGCACGTTCTACTGCAGTCACTGTACGGATCACACTGTATCTCTCAATCTCCTCTTTAACTTTTCCCTTACGGCGAAGTCCGGCAGTATCAATAAAGATATAATCCTTTCCCTGCCATTTTACTCTGGTATCTACCGCATCTCTTGTAGTTCCGGCAATATCAGAAACAATCACACGGTCTTCTCCCAGAAGTTTGTTTACCAGTGACGATTTTCCTACGTTTGGTTTTCCCACAATGGCAATTCTCGGGATTTCATCATCTTCTTCTGTATCTGCATCCTCAGGGAAATGTTTTGCCACTTCATCCAGCATATCACCCAGCCCCATACGGTTTGCCGCAGAAATCGGAATCGGTTCACCGATACCAAGGTTATAGAACTCATAAACATCCATCATAAATTTCTGGATACTGTCTACCTTATTCACAACAAGGACAACCGGTTTGCCGCTGCGTCGGAGCATATCTGCCACCTTCGCATCGGAATCCACCAGTCCCTGATGAACGTCTGTGATAAAGATGATAACATCTGCCGTATCAATGGCAATCTGTGCCTGCTCTCTCATCTGAGAAAGGATGATGTCACTGCTGTCCGGCTCAATACCGCCTGTATCGATCATGGTAAATGTCTTGTCCAGCCATGTCACATCTGCATAAATTCTGTCTCTTGTAACGCCGGGTGTATCTTTTACAATAGAAATCTTCTCACCTGCCAGCGCATTAAACAATGTGGATTTACCTACATTAGGCCTGCCCACTATCGCTACTACCGGTTTGCTCATATATCTGTCTCCTTCTTATCTTTTTATGGTCTGGTGCTTCGATCAGACAGTTTACCAGGTCAGCACCCGGTTCATCTACCACTACAACTTCCGTCTTAAGAGCCTGTCTGACATCTTCCACCGTCAGGTCATCCAGAAAAACATCCTCGCCGCTTCTGAGCATATTGCATGGGATCAGTACTTTTTCTCCCAGTTCTCTCTGCGCAAGCTGATCCATAAGATCAGTAGCTGTGATCAGACCGGAAACTGTGATCTTCTCTCCAAAGAAATTATTCTTTACTGCATATACTTCAGCCTGGACATTCGGAAATTTTTCCTGTACCAGTTTTATCATTTTACCTATATAAGGCGCTGCCAGCCGTCCTGTTGCAACAGTGGCATTTACCTCTCTGTCATCGCCTTCAAGCTGCTCAAGTCTCTCTTTTACCTCTGTTTCAAGCAGACGCATCATACCAACGCCATTCTCCAGCTGAAGGTATCCGTCATATCGCCCCTCCTCAGGAAGTTCATATCCTGCAAGAATATACCATTCATCCGAAGCATGTACAAAATGAATACCGTGCTTCTTCACCATGATCTTCTGCCACCGCTCTACCTGACTGATCAGATACTTTGCATCCTCTTTATCAAAAGATTCCAGTGGATACAGACCTTTTCGATACCTGGAAAGGCCTACAGGTACGATTGAAACGCTCTGCAGTACAGGCGCATATTCCGACAATTTCTCCAGACTGTATTCCAGTTCATCCCTGTCATTAATCCCCTTGCAGAGCACAATCTGCCCGTTCATGGTCACATCACCTTTATAAAGCCTGTCAACTTTTGCAAGGGCATCTCCGGCAAATCGATTATGGAGCATTTTACAGCGAAGCTTGGGATTCATAGTCTGAAACGATACATTGATCGGGGAAAGATGAAACTTGATAATACGATCCAGATCATAGTCACTCATATTGGTAAGGGTAACATAGTTTCCCTGCAGGAATGACAGTCTGGAATCGTCATCTTTAAAATATAAAGTTTCTCTCATACCGGGCGGCATCTGGTCTATAAAGCAGAAAATACAGTGATTGGAACAGGAGCGGTACTCATCCATAAGACTGTTCTCAAACTCCACGCCAAGATCATCTTCATATTCCTTTTCTACTTCCAGTTCCCATTCCTCGCCATTCTTCTTTCGGATAAGGAGCGTAACAAATTCGTCATTCATCAGATAACGATAATCAAACACATCCTCTACCGGCTGGCCGTTAATGGAAAGCAGCGCATCTCCCGGTTCCAGTTCCAGTTCTTCTCCGATACTGTCCGGAAGAACTCTGGATATTATGTGTAAATTTTTTTTCATGAATTTTACTCCATTGGAATGTAACCGGAAATTGTGTGTGGGATAAACTTTTCCGGCACATTTTGTTTCTCGATCATTCAGGAGCCGCTGATTTATTTACTGTGCAGGCACAATAACTTTCTGACATTTACTCCTGATATCATATGACGGTAATTCCGGACAAAATATATCTGTGCCCAGAATCCACTATCTTTTATATCATAACAATTGTAAAAGAAAAAATCAATAAATTCCTTGACGTATTTTAGGGCAAATGTTATATATTATATTGAAATCTATTTTTTGAGTATAAAATCACTACTTAGGAGGAGTATTATGCCAAACATAGAATTGTTGGAAAAATCCATGCCGGTTGCACCTATCCGTATTGCAGCTCTTGGATGCAGAGAACTTGCAGAAGAAGTTGACAGAAAACTTGTTAAATTCCGTAAAGAGCTGGTTGAACGCAAACAGCTCAGTGTTATTCCTCAGGGATACAGCGAAGAATCATTTATTGTAGAATGTGAATGCCCCCGTTTCGGAACCGGTGAAGGTAAAGGTTATATTAAAGAATCTGTTCGTGGCACTGACCTTTATATTATGGTTGATGTGACCAATTACAGTGAATCTTATACTGTATGCGGACACGAGAACCATATGTCTCCTGACAACCATTTCCAGGATCTTAAACGAATTATTTCCGCTGCAACAGGCAAGGCACACCGTATCAATGTAATTATGCCGTTCCTTTATGAAGGCCGCCAGCACAGACGTACTAAAAGAGAATCTCTGGACTGTGCACTGGCACTGAAGGAATTAAGCGATATGGGAGTTTCCAATATCATTACCTTTGACGCCCATGATCCACGTGTCCAGAACTCTATTCCACTGAATGGTTTTGATAACTTTTTCCCTACTTATCAGTTTTTAAAAGCTCTGATCAAGAGTGTGCCGGATCTTCGTGTTGACAATGACCATCTGATGATCATCAGCCCTGATGAAGGTGCCATGTCAAGAGCTGTATATTTCTCCAATATCCTTGGAATAGATATGGGTATGTTCTACAAACGTCGTGATTACTCTACAATCGTCAATGGAAAGAATCCTATTGTTGCACATGAATTCCTCGGAGATTCCGTAGAAGGCAAAGATGTTGTAGTTATCGATGACATGATTTCCTCCGGCGGAAGTATGCTGGATGTTGCCAAACAGTTAAAGGAACGCAACGCAAAGAGAGTATTTGTATGCACTACCTACGGTCTGTTCACAGACGGTCTGGATAAATTTGATGAATATTACGAAAAAGGCTGGCTTGACAGAGTGATCACAACCAACCTGAATTACCGCATTCCGGAACTTCTCGAAAGACCATATTATGTAGAAGCAAATATGAGCAAATATCTTGCGAGCATCATTGATATCATCAATCATGATGTTTCCGTTGAGAAGGTTCGTTCCAGCAACGAAAAGATTATGTCTCTTATGGAAAAAGTAAATTCCAGATAGTTTTTCCGGCAGATGAATACGAAAAGGGGAGCTGTTAACCAGCTCCCCCCTTTTTCGTATTGTACAGTTAATCTGCAAATTCAGGATTACTCACTTCGCACTGTTGTGCTTATAACAATTTCAGGTTTTATGAACGTATGCCAAGAAAAGCCCCAAGATTTCCCCTTTTTCCATGGGAAGCCCTGTGAGAAAAGAGAAACTCAGGATTACAGCAGGTACAGAGATTTGGCATGGAAATGTTTTCTTCCGGGATTCCCGCTTCCAGAAAAATAATCTTGTTTGCCATCCACAGATTTAACTGATATTTTCCGTTTTCTTTTCTGTAAAACAGCTTGTTCCGGTATTTCTTATCAAAAACCTTTTCAAATTCTTCAATCACATCTTCGCTGACTTCATAACACTCCTGACAGATAGACGGTCCGATGGCCACTTTCAGATCTTTCGGATTACTTCCATACTCTTCAGACATCTTTTCTATGGTAACTGCACCGATTTTCTGAACCGTACCTCTCCATCCCGAATGAGACAGTCCGATCGCGTGATTCGCCGGATCAGCAAAATACAGTGGAACGCAATCCGCATAAAAGGTTGCGAGAACCAGCCCCGGAACATTTGTGATCATTCCATCTGTATCTGTATAATCACGCGGGATCACAATTCCCTTTCCGCGGTCTTTCTCTGTTACTTTCCGCACATTGTTGGTATGAGTCTGATCAGATGTAACGATGCTGTTCATATCAAATCCCATAGCATCAGAAATCCTTCTGTAATTTTCTTTCACGCAGGACTCCTCATCACCTCTTGTAAAACTCAGGTTCATAGAACTGTAGATTCCTCTGCTCACTCCGCCAAAGCGGGTGCTGAATCCATGAACAAGCCAGTTCATTTCTTCATATGCGGGATATGTAAGAAATGTAACATCTTTATTGTTTTTTACATTCATCTTTGGAATCTGTTCACTGTTCCATTTTATCTTCATATTTCATTATTCCCTTCCTGCTGTATGGCAGATTATTCATCAAAGCAGTTTCTATAATTATTAGAGGATTGCAATATATTCAAACGCATTCTTAACCCAGTGTATTTCATCCCCGTCAATTCCTGCCACATCGAAACGGCATGGGATATCCACATTGTGATATTCCACTGTAAGAAAATACCTTGCCACCTTACATATGGTTTTCTGTTTAGCAGGATTTACTGCCGCCAGCGAATAACCGGAACTATTGTCTTTCCTGTATTTTACCTCAACAAAAACAAGATATTCTCCATCTCTGGCAATCAGATCGATTTCTCCAAATCTGCATCTGTAATTATATCTCAGAATAAATAATCCCTGCTGTTTCAGATAATCAGCAGCTTTTCGTTCGTAACAGCTTCCGGTAGACCGGGTATTTTTATGCAAATTCTTCCATCCATTTCTTTTTATATTATATGTAGGCATCTTTTGTTGTTACTGTGCATCACCCAGTGTATTGCTGTGTACTGAAGGATAGTAACCTTTTGCGACTGTTTATATGAAATGTGTAATAAAGGTCTTTCTGTGGATCGGGGTTTCTCCGTATTTTTTCAGTGCCGCAATATGATCGGCAGAACCATATCCCTTATTTGATGCAAAACCATATTCCGGGAATATTTTATCATATTCTTCCATCATTCTGTCCCTTGTCACTTTTGCAACAATACTTGCTGCTGCAATGGAAACACTCTTTGCATCTCCCTTAATAATGGGAACCTGCGGAATGGTGATCTGAGGAATCGTGACCGCATCATTGAGAAGAAGCTGAGGAACCACTTCCAGTTTACTTACCGCCTCCCGCATTGCCTCATAAGTAGCCTGAAGGATATTGATCTCATCAATACGCCCCGGGCTGCGCATACCGATTCCTACTGAAACTGCTTCCCTCATGATCACATCATACAGTTCTTCTCTTTTGGAAGCACTGAGTTTCTTGGAATCGTTCAGGTAAAGAATCCGGCTGTCCTGCGGCAGGATTACCGCACATGCCACAACCGGACCTGCAAGAGGACCTCTTCCCACTTCATCAATTCCGCATAAATAACCAAGATGTTCATATTTATGCTCATATACCTTCATATTTTCAATTCGCTGCTTCTCCGCTTCCAGAGCTGCTTCCTTTTTGCGGCACTGTGCGATCAGCTTTTGCACACCACTTCTGGTATCTTCTTTATAAATTTCATATAAAGCCGGGTAGCTGCTCATATCTGCTGCAGCAAACTCGGCTTTAATCTCAGCTATTGTTTTCATAATGACGCCCACTCCAATGTGATCCGCCCCATTTTTCCGGAACGGAAATCATCAAACAGTATCAGCGAAGCTTTGGCATAGTCCAGCTCTTCCTGCCTTTTCAGACACCCTCTGGCTCTGGCAATCGCCTCCAGAACTTCCACAGAAGTTCCCTCTTCTGTGATCTGATATCTCTCTGCCATAATCCCTTTATAATTTTCGCGCAGATAATCAATCAGCCAGAGTGCCAGTTCCTCCATATTCAAAATGTCATCCTTGATAGAACCTACACATGCCAGACGGATTCCCACCTGCTGGTCTTCAAATTTCGGCCACAAAATACCAGGAGTGTCCAAAAGTTCTACTCCTTTATTCAGACGGATCCACTGTTTTCCTTTCGTAACTCCCGGCTTGTTTCCGGTCTTTGCACAGGCCCGTCCTGCAAAGGTATTGATAAATGTAGATTTTCCTACATTCGGGATTCCCACTACCATAGCGCGGATCGGACGGTTTTTAATACCGCGGCGTCTGTCTCTTTCTATCTTTTCCTTACATGCTTCCTGGATCACATTATTGATTGCTTTCATTCCGGAACCATTTCTGGAATCTACTTTTACAACATAAAATCCCTTTGCCTGAAAATAAGTTTTCCAGGCTTCATTCTGGCGCTCGTCAGCCAGATCTGATTTATTAAGAAGAATCAGTCTGGATTTATTTTTTCCCAGTTCATCGATATCCGGGTTTCTGCTCGAGAGAGGTACGCGGGCATCCACAAGTTCAATGATCAGATCGATCAGCTTAATGTCCTCCTGCATCTGTCTCTTTGCCTTGGTCATATGACCAGGGTACCACTGTACGTTCATATACACCTAACCTTTCAAAAATCCAAATTTATCTTTCGGGGAAATGACAAACCATACCTTTCCCACAATATATTTCTTATTGATATTTCCGATATCACCATACCGGCTGTCCTCACTGTTATTTCTGTTATCGCCAAGTACAAAATACTCACCGCTTTCCAGAGACACTCCGTCGGATGCCAATCCCGCATTACTGATTTCAGGAAAATTCTTATTTTCATTATATACTTCTCCGTTGATCAATACTGCTCCGTTGGATATCTGTACAGTCTCACCGGGCAGACCGATCACGCGGCCGATATGCAGAGCCGCATCATCACTTCCACTGGTTTTATATACAATGATGTCTCCCCGTTCAGGTGAGGATACTTTATAAACAGCCCTGTTTACAAAAAAGCGTTCTCCAACCTGCAGTGTGGGCTCCATGGTACTCTCCTGTACAGTCACTGATTGAAACAGCGCAATTCCCGCCAGAATGCCAAAAATGAGCACTACCGCTATCTGAAATATCCAGTTAAGGATTCCCCGGACTTTTTTATCTTCAAGTTTTATTTCCAGCATATCTCTGGTCTCTTTCAGTGCCGGACTATCTTTCCATTTTCTGATATTCATCCAAATCTCCTGACAGATGGAAAAAGAGGGACAATACACAAGTTATTGTCCCTTCTTCTGCTAATTCATGAAATTATTTAACAAGCTCTTTAACCTTAGCTGCTTTACCTACACGATCTCTTAAGTAGTTCAGTTTCGCACGACGTACTTTACCACGACGGATAACTTCTACTTTTACTACATGTGGGGAATGAAGCGGCCATGTTGTTCTCAACGCCTACTCCGTTAGAGCTCTTTCTTACAGTAAATGTAGCTCTGTTGCTTCCGCCCTGTTTCTTGAGAACTGTTCCTTCAAAAACCTGAACACGTTCACGGTTTCCTTCTTTGATCAGTGCGTGTACTCTTACAGTATCACCTGTGTTGAATGCCGGTACTTCAGCTTTTAACTGAGCTGCTTCGATGTTTTTGATAATTTCGTTCATTGTATTTTTCTCCTATTCTTATATGGATGTTCTTAATACATATCCTGTAACAGAGGACCATCTTTTTTCACAACAGTTGTGATTATACTATATAGCCTGATGTATTGCAATACTTTTTGCAAATTTTTTACCAGCAGATTACTTCACATCCTGTTTCCGTAACCAGAACAGTTACTTCCCACTGGGCTGAAGGAAGTCCGTCCTCTGTACGAACTGTCCACTCGTCAATCTCATCCGTATAAATTTCATCGCTTCCCATATTTACCATCGGCTCTATGGTAAACATCATACCCGGAACCATCAGGACACCTGTATTCTCTTCAGAAACAAAGCTTACCCATGGATCTTCATGGAACTCAACTCCCACACCATGTCCACCGATTTCTCTGACTACAGAATATCCGTTTTCTACTGCATGTTTATGAACTGCACTTCCCATATTTCCAATCGGAGTCCATGGTTTCACCTGAGAAATACCAATCTCAACACATTCTTTTGTGACCTTGACAAGTTTTTCTTTCTCCGGACTCACTTTACCGATGCAGAACATTCTGGACGAGTCAGAATAATAACCATTATATATTGTAGATACATCAACATTGATAATATCTCCCTCTTTCAGAATCTGCTCTTCATCCGGGATTCCATGGCATACCACTTCATTTACAGAAGTACACACGCTCTTTGGAAATCCTTCGTAATTTAACGGTGCCGGGATTCCCCCATGCCGTACAGTCTCTTCATGTACCCATCTGTCAATCTCTTCAGTGGATACACCTGGTTTAATATGCTCTTCCACATAATCAAGAACTGCGATATTGATTTTGCAGCTTTCTTTTATTTTCGCGATCTGTTCGGGTGTTTTGATCAGATCATGATCGATCACTGCATATCCTTTCTGCTTCATTATTTCCATTTTTTCATCAAATGCCTCATGGCATTTTTTATATTTTTTTCCGCTTCCACACCAGCATGGATCGTTTCTTCCAATTTTCAAAGACATGATAATTCCTCTTTCTTTTTTCTTATGTAGGGTACAGCGCATCATCACCATTACAGGAAACTGTGTACTGTTTTATCATACCACATTTTCTCTCAAAAATGTGAACTGTTATTGGTAAAATTACTCGTTATCTTTCGTGAATTGTAAGATAAAGCATCTGCATCAAAGCATTTTTCAAACACACTCCGGAATTGAAAAATCCGGCAGTTTAATTGCTGCCGGATTTTTCAGAGTCAGAAGTCTTATCTGTATTCATAATCTGATTAAGTTCATTTATCATCTCATCATCTTTCAGACGAAACTTTACTTCCACTCGTCTGGATGCATCCTTATCTACATTCCCATCGGAATCCAGAACCGGATTGGCTGAACCATGACCATTTACGGTCAGATAATTCTGAAGTTCTGAAATCTCATCAGAACTCAGGAAGTTCTCCCTGATTTCCGTCAGATACTGTGCAACTGCGAGAGAACGTTTCTGAGAAAGCTCCAGATTGTAATCATAGTCTCCGTCTGTGTCTGTATAACCGTCAATGATGATCTCAGCCAGATACTTCTTATAATCTTTCTGAAGAAGCACCTTACAGTAAATCGGAAGGATATCTGCAAGTTCCTGTTTGCCCTCATCTGTCAGTTCTGACTTATCATAGTCAAATAATACATTTGCATTGAGGGTAAGAGCACCTGTCTGAGCATCAATATCAACACTTACATTGTTTTTGGAAAACTCCTTCTGCAATGCTTCAATAACATCTGCCTTGACACCGATGATATTATCAATTTTCTTCTGCTGTGTGGCAAGAAGAGATGTTTTTTCATCAAGGCTGGCCTGCTGTTCCTTTAACTGTGCTGCCAGTTCTTGCAAGAAGCTTTTTCTGCTTGTCAAGCTGTTCATCCTGGGAACTCAGCTTGCTGTTTTTCTCGTCCAGCTCACTCTGCTGTGCCAGAATTTCCGCTGTATACTGCTCCTGAAGAGCTATCTTGTCATCTCTCTCCTTAATACTCTCATTATAACTTTTCTGAGCCTGAAAAAGAGTCACACACATGATCAGTATAAAAAGGAGCAGCACACCGGCCATCATATCAGAATAAGACCGCCAGACATTAAATCCGCCCTCTTCTGATTTCTTTCTTTTGCGCATATTTCTCTCCTTTTCTTATTTGAATAAGCTGAATTTACCTTTCTGGTTTTTGGAAATATTCTTCATATTTTTGTTCATCTCCTCCAGAAGTGCTTCCTGACGCTCGCTCTGTTCCTCCAGAAGTTCGCGTACTTCCTCCACAGATTCTTTCTGTGCCGCACTCTGAGCTGATTTTCCGCCTGAGAGATAAATATTGTTATCTTCTTTCTGAACAGAAATATCTGCAAAGAGTCTGCGTACCTCTTCCATTGTCTCGTAAGTCATCTTCTGATAAGATACAAAGTCTTTCATCTTTACATCCAACTGTTCTACCAGTTTACGGTTAGCCTCAAGCACATCTTTTCCTGCCTGATTTGCAGCAGAAACCTTTTCCATTCCCTGCGCGGCAGCTTCCACATATTTCTGCATTGTCTGATTGCAGGCAACCCAGAATTTGGCAGAAGATTTCTCGGATTCATGCAGATAATCCGCAATGCGCTGATAATCCTGCTGCTGAAGCTTCTGGATTTCCTGATTATCCTGTGTGATTCTTGTTGCCGTAGACATATAACGGCCCTGAACCTGTCCCAGCTCATTTACAAGGTCTTTCATAGCTTCGCTCTGTTTTGCATATGAGGTATTCAGCTGATTACTCATCGTCTGATAGAGCCTTGTAGTATAATCAATATTTTCTTTCTGCGCTTCCTTCAGCTGTACAAGAGCTTCATTGAAATCTGTGAACTGCATTTTAAATGAACCGTTCATCTCCCGCAAAAAAGTACGCAGGATATCCTGAACCACATCCTCCTGACATTTTGTTACAGATTCTGTCAGAATCTCCAGAGATTCTGTCATCTTCTGGAAAGTAGGATTGATTGCTTTCTCAAAACTCTCTGCCATCTGTGAGGTAAGCTGCTCTGCCATCTGTTTCATGGCTTTTGTCTGAACCTTCTGACTTGCAAGCATCAGGTTTCTTGACTCGCTCTCAGCCGCCGGAAGTACATAAAGATGAAATCTCTCCAGAAACCCCTGAAGCTTCGCATCCATTCCGGAATAAACGCTTTTCATTCCGGAACTGTAGATCAGTGCAAATGCAATTCCATAGATAGAAGTAAGGAATGCTACTTTGATACCATCTACCAGGGCAGATACAGAGGTAGTCATTGTCTCATAGCTGGATGGCTCAAAACTCTTAAGCCCCCATACCAGACCAATAAAAGTACCAAGAATACCAAGGCTGGTAAAAATATCCGGTGCCATTTCCAGAATCTTCTTATGTACATGAAGATCAATCTCGTCCTCATTTATGTAATCTTCAACATCTCCGATTCCTTCCTGGTTTTTCTCCATGGCATCTACAAAGCTGTCCATTCTGTCATCCAGATATTTATGTTCAAACATCCCCTTCAGGCAGGAAAGATCTTCGCTTTTGGCTTTTCCGGGTATTTTGAATATACTGGAAAGCTCCTGCGTTCCTCTTGCAAGAGCCTCTCCAATGCTGTCTACCCGAAACATACCGCCAAACAGTCCGGCCAGATAGATCACAGCCATAACAGCGAGGAATGCAAAGTTATAAATCATCGTGCCTGATGAACCATTCCCGGTCAGCAGCGTCATGGCAACACATCCGCCAAGCACCACCAGAAAAAGAACCGTATTCATAATTTTTTTGCCCATAATACACCTCCTGTGATTATTTGCAGATTCTGCACAAAATTACAGACAATTTCCTTTTTCGTATATCATATCACAACGTCATATCTGTCACAAGTAAAAATATAGTTACTGTTCACAGTAACATAGCCAAAATTCATTCCAGATCGCCTGCGGCAATGGAATTTTGGCTTGTATGTCTCGGGATAGTGGTGTGTAAACAATAACAAAATATATTAAAAGTCCGGCAGAAAAGCTGTACTCAAAGCACAGTTTTCCACCGGATTATTTTACAGAATTGTTATATTTCAGAATAAACTTTATCTTCTTCCAGAAATCTGGCTTTTCCATCTTTTACTTCAAGCAGATTGATACTGCAGTTTGGAGGCACACATCCATGCCAGAAATGTTCCGGATCCTGATAGACATTCTGAAGCAGTGCACGAACTGCACATCCATGAGAAGAAACAAGAATTGTTTTGTCTGCCAGAGCAGGATCTGTCGTTTTCTCCACCCAGAATTCTCTGGTGCGTTTCAGGATATCAGAAATGTTTTCGCCGTTTTGAGGACGTTCAAATTTCTGTGGCTCTTCAAAGAAAATTTCCATTTCATGGCTGATGATCTTCCCTTGTTCATCCTTAAACCGGCTTCCTTCAAGAACTCCGAAATCAATTTCCTGGATTCTTTTATCCTCAATAACAGGAATCTGCCTGTTTCCCAGCACATAATGTGCTGTCTGTCTCGCTCTTGCCAGAGGACTGGTAAAACAGATATCAAACGGAACATCTTTTAATGCTTCTCCTGTTCTTTTCGCCAGTTCAATTCCTTCCGGTGCAAGGGGAATATCCATTGCCCCCTGCACTTTTTTCAGTTTATTCCACTGAGTTATCCCATGTCTTAATACATAAATCAGCATTAACTTCTCAACTCGATTCCAAGATCTGTCAGGCCATTCAGGATTTTCTTCATTGCAGCTGTAATCTCGCTCTCTTCCAGAGTCTTGTCATGGTGACGGAATACCAGAGAATAGGCCATGGATTTATATCCTCCTTTAATCTGGTTTCCTTCATAAATGTCAAATAACTGATAACTCTCCAGGATCTTTCCGCCTCTCTGAGTCAGAATATGTTCAATCTGTCCTGCAAGAACGGTTTTCGGAACGACCATACTTAAATCGCGGGTTACTGCAGGATATTTTGCAATTCCTGTGTATTTATGGTTGAAACTTGCAAATTCAAGAACCGTAAGGATATCAATCACTGCCACATAAGCCTTATCACCGATTCCATAAGTATCTGCAACCAGAGGATGAACCTCTCCCAGATAGCCCACAACCTTACCATCATAAACCATATTTGCCTGTCTTCCGGGATGAAGGTAAGTTTTTCCGCTGTTTGGATCATAATCTACTTTATCTCTCATTCCTACTTTCCCAAAGAACTCTTCACATACACCTTTCATGTCAAAGAAATCGCCGTTTCCATACATACCAAGTGTAAAGTGCATACGCTCATCCGGAAGTTCTGTAAGAGGAAGTGCTTTCGGACGATAT
>NZ_JBWJVP010000227.1:0-92341 GCF_056339915.1 Blautia sp. ZXY-1-B12
AAGCAAAGGGAACAGTGAGGATTAAATGTCCGGTATGCAGAAATCCTGTTGAAATTCAATTGGAAAACTGTGATGAGAGTCGACAGAAACGTTTGACTGCTTATTACAGGAATATCTGACAAAATGAATTGTTGATGTATTTTCAACATTAAAGAATAAGGAGGCTAATAAGAAAAACAAATTATATATAGAACGAGTGAGCAGTCAAAAACAATAATATATTTTCTTGTTTTTAGATTCAAAGCCGTGAAAATATACTCTGAAAAGAGATTATATTTTTGCGGCTTTTTTGTATGGGCCCGGGAGGTGTTGTATCATGTATAAGAAAGTAGACTCCAAATTATTACAGATTGGAAATAATGTAAGAGAGTATAGAAAACAAAAACATTATAATCAGGAAAAATTGGCAGAATTATTAGATGTGTCTGTTGCTACGGTATCCAGGATCGAAAATGGCAGTTCTGCGATGGATATTTTGATTCTTATGAATATTTCAAAGATATTAGAACAGCCAATTGATAATATTATAAGTTTGGAAAAAGACTAAATGTCCGGAATTATTTCAAAGATTTATTATAATGTGGAAAATTTACATATTTGCTATGGAAAATAGAACAAATGTTCGATAAAATCATAACTGTAAACGAGCTCGAAATATTTCAGCACTGCAGGCTGGAAAAGAAAATGAAAGTGAGGACAGTAAATATGAATCGAAAAGAACTTATAGAGAAACGAAGTATCAATACAAAAGTATTTGAAAATCAGGACCATTCCTGTACAGCAGAGATTTATCTTGCTCCTGTACATTATAAGGATACAGATGGAACCTGGAAGGAAATGGATAATAAGCTGGAAGAGTCATATGAAACAAGTGTTTATGCACAAAAAACAAATCTTGTTTCAGAAGAAGGTTTCACAAACAGGAAGGGAACTTTTGGGGCATTTTTCGCCAAAAAAACATCAGAAGATAATATGATGAGGATTAAAGATCAGTATGGCAGTATTTCATGGGGCGTAGAAAACTGTAATACGGTAGAAGCTGTAAAACAGAAAGATAATACCGTTTGTTATCCTGAAATTCTGGAGGGAATGGAACTGCGCTGTCGTGTAAAGGGAATGCGTATGAAAGAAGATATGGTATTGCTTAGAAAGGAAGCTGCAAAATCATATACATATCTTTATCAGACAGAAGGACTTGTACCTGAGTTGAGGGAGAAAGAAGTACTCTTCTTTGATGAAGGTCAAAACGAAATTTTTAGGGTTCAGGCTCCATATATGAGAGATTTTTCAGGATCAAAATCAGAAAGTATTGAGGTGTCAGCTGAGATGACTGCTGATGGTAAGTGCAGAGTTACTTTTACTCCTGATAGAAACTGGTTAAATGAAGCGAGCAGGAAGTTTCCGGTAGTGATTGATCCTGTGACAACTACTTCCAAAGCAGCGACAGATATTGAAGATGCTTATATTTCATCTAAAAATAATACAGACAATTATTATAACAATGAAAATCTCTGGTTAAAAGGAGGAAACGAAATCAGAAGAAGTTTTCTGAAATTCCAGTTGCCTGAGATTAAGACAGGAGACATGATTGTAAATGCACGTCTTGTAATGGTATCGCTGGGAGAGAATGGTGCAGAGAAAACAATTGCTGTACATAAAGTGATTCAGAGCTGGGAATCAAAAACCATTAACTGGGATAATAAACCAATTTATGAAGAAACAGTTCAGGATTTATGCAAGTTTACTGCTGATAAAATCAAATATGTTGTGATGGATATTACCAGAATGGTAAAGGAGTGGTACAGAGATGGCAGTAATAATGGGCTGATGCTGAAAGAAATTGACGAATTATCAGGTTCCGTACAGCTGATGTCATCAGACTGGGATTCTTCACTCAGTGATTACAGACCCAAAATTGAAATTTCTTATGTAAACTATTCCGGACTTGAAGATTACTGGACGTATCATAGTCAGAATATCGGACGTGCAGGGACTGTCCATGTAAACGATTATAACGGAAATCTGATTCTGGAACATCGTGTCATGGAAACATCAGGAAGCAGAATGCCGGCAGAGGTATCGTTGGTTTATAACACAAATGATAAGGATACCAATATTGGATATGGAAAAGGATTTCGTTTAAATTTCCATCAGATTATCCATAAAAAATCAATAGCGGGGAATGTTTATTATGCTCATACAGATGCAGATGGTACAGTTCATTATTTTGTGGAAAAAGAAGTAGAAAAGGATGGCAATACGGTTAAAGAGTGGAAAGATGAAACAGGGCTGGATCTGACCCTGATCCGAAACTTAAAATCAGAAGAACCTTACACAATACAGGATAAAGACGGAAATAGTATGGTGTTTAATGAGTCTGGATATTTGATTGCGGTAAAAGATAAAAACGGAAATAAATTAACGGTTTCATATGTGAATAATCGTGTAAAAACTATTACAGATGGAGCCGGGCGAATTATTACACTAAATTATTCTCTGGGAAGCGATGGAGAAGAAGCAAACCTGATTCAGGCAGTATCACCATCGGGCAATAAGAAGACTTTTGCCCATACCGCAGGAAGGCTTACCACGGTAACAGATATAGATGGCAAAAAAGTATTTTACACATATGACAGTAATGGAATGCTTGCCAGTGCAGAGAATATTAATGGATATCAGGTAAAATACGGGTATTATACAGAGGAATCTCATCGTGTAAAATCTATCGCAGAGTATGGAGATGGAACAAAAGGTAAAAGCCTTACTATGACGTATGGATATAACAGTACAAGATTTACAGATAACAAAGGGCGAAAAGAGATTTACCGATTTGATAATAATGGAAATCTGCTTCATGTACATGATGGTTTTGGGCATGCTGTAAGCTGTAAATATAATGTTGACGGAAATCATGTAAACCGTCTTGAGAATGCTACCAAGTTACAGGACAATGTAGTGCAGCTGCTGAAAGATCCAGTAGTGCAGGCTGAAAATACTCCTTGGACATCAAAGATTTCTCCGGAAGGTGCCGGAAATACAGAAATCAATACAATAGCAGCTGAATGCATGATGGGAAATCGTTCACTGAAGGCAGAATGCACTTCCGTGAGTGGATATGCATACTGGGCACAAAATGTTAAAGTGAAAAAGGGAATAACCTATACCGCATCCATGTATGTAAAAGCATCTGTCAGTGAGACTGCAGAAGATGGAGGTGCAATTCTGAGAGTCCGCTATATGGACAAAGATGGGGTACAGCAGCTGAAAGACAGTGAAATTATCAAAAAGACAACAGAAGGTTTTGTACGCCTGACTAATACATTTACTGTTCCGGAAGACAGCAGTGATACTGTTGTTAAGGTTTATATGGTTATGTGGCATGCCAAAGGTGTAATGTATGGTGATATGGCACAGCTTGAAACAGGAACGTCCGCTAACAGATGTAACCTGATTGATAATGGGGATTTCCACCTTGGAACTATAGAAGGATTTGAGAAAAATGAAAGCAACACGGATGGTCTTTCAGAAGTTGGAATCGAAGATAATATTCCGATTAAAAGTCAGCTTCTGGTAACTGCATCTTCGCAGGGAGTTTTAAGGAAAACCCCATCAGATACGGGAGAAGTTCTGTCCAGTCTGACGAAACATCAGTTACTTTCCGGATACATTACTGTCGAGAAGAATGGAAGAAACTGGTACTATGCAAAGACAGCAGATGGCAAAGAGGGATATGTCTCAACAGGTCAGGCGATTCCATATCTGGGAGGACATGAAGGAACAAATTCAGCATTCGTAGTAGTAGGAAACTCTATTTTATATAAAAGTGCAGATAAAACCAGTGCCAGAGTACAGGAAGGAATTGATGCAGGAGTTTGTGCTGCTCTTGTAAAAACTGTAGATGGAACGGATGGAAATAAATGGTATTATATGGGACTGCAGATTGATGGCAATCGCTTTTTCGGTTATATGCCGGTTTCTGCCATTGTACGTCTGTGCAGGAATATCGCGAAAGTAGAAGTAAAAAAGGACGGCAGCTATTATTCTTCCAGGAGTACATCAGGAGCAGCAGCGGGAAGCCTCACAGCCGGAACCCGTATGGCAATCAGAGGAACTTCAGTTGATTCTGATGGAAAAGAATGGGGAGTGATCAGAAGAGGCAGTAAATTTTATTATGTTCCAATGTCAAATCTGCAGATAAAAACAGCTCCGTTGTCTGTACGAAAGATGTAGGACGGATTTTGCGGACATTCAAAATAAAAAAGAATGTGGAGGTAACAGACAATGGCAAAATCATTATTTGAGGAACTGGGCGGCAAATACGAAAGGCAAGGGGATTATTTGATACCGTGCTTAACTGTACCCGCCGAAGAAGAACAGGCAATAGGCATCTGGGGGCAACGGCATTTAGATTATCTAAAACAGTACCGTAAAGTTACATACACCAATCTTCTTACAAGCGGCAGGCTAAACGCCTACCTTGCCGACATCAACAGACAGGCACAGGAACGCTTTGAAAGGCTCATAGAGGGTATGAAACAGGCACAGGGCATAACGGAACAGCTAAAGGCAGAAAACGCCTTAGAATGGACAGGATGCCTCAATAACATAAGGGCTTGTGCGAGGGAGATTGTGGAAAAGGAAATTATTTTTGCATAAACAGATGATTAGTGGCAGGGGGAAATCCTGCCGCTTTTTCTGCTTTAGTTTGTCAGCTTGACAAATAAAGGGTTAAGGAATATAATTAGATTCAGTATTATACAAGGAGTTAATAAATATGCGGCAAGGTATTCTTAAATAAACTGTCAATTTGATAGTGGGAACAAAAAGTAGCAGTCCCGTTTCACTTTTAATATGGGGCTTAGTTTTTTGTACCCAGTTTAAGAATACTTTTATCATGTAATTTTATATGCCCGAAAACATATAAGTGTTTTGGGGCTATTGGAGTTATTTACCCAGTGATAGGAGTATTTATCACTGGGTATTTTTATGCCCTTTTTTGGGTGTTGATAGGAGGAAAATCACATGAAAATAATTAACTTAGGCATTCTGGCTCACGTTGACGCAGGAAAGACAACATTAACGGAAAGTTTATTGTATACCAGTGGTGCAATTGCAGAACTAGGGAGCGTAGATGAAGGCACAACAAGGACAGATACAATGAATTTGGAGCGTCAAAGGGGAATCACTATCCAGACAGCAGTGACATCTTTTCAGTGGGAGGATGTAAAAGTCAACATTATAGATACGCCAGGCCATATGGATTTTTTGGCGGAAGTATACCGTTCTTTATCCGTATTAGACGGAGCAGTATTATTAGTTTCTGCAAAGGATGGCATACAGGCACAGACCCGTATACTGTTTCATGCACTACAGATAATGAAGATTCCGACAATTTTTTTCATCAATAAAATTGACCAAGAGGGGATTGATTTGCCAATGGTATATCGGGAAATGAAAGCAAAGCTTTCTTCGGAAATTATAGTGAAGCAAAAGGTTGGGCAGCATCCCCATATAAATGTAACGGACAATGACGATATGGAACAGTGGGATGCGGTAATTATGGGAAACGATGAACTATTAGAGAAATATATGTCAGGGAAACCGTTTAAAATGTCAGAACTGGAACAGGAAGAAAACAGGAGATTCCAAAACGGAACGTTATTTCCCGTTTATCACGGAAGCGCTAAAAACAATCTGGGGATTCGGCAGCTTATAGAAGTAATTGCCAGTAAATTTTATTCATCAACGCCTGAAGGTCAATCTGAACTATGCGGGCAGGTTTTTAAGATTGAATATTCAGAGAAAAGGCGGCGTTTTGTTTATGTGCGTATATATAGCGGAACATTGCATTTGAGGGATGTTATTAGAATATCTGAAAAAGAGAAAATAAAAATCACAGAGATGTGTGTTCCGACAAACGGTGAAATCGTCCCGGCTGACCATGCCTGTCCGGGAGAAATTGTTATTTTAGCTGATGATACTTTGAAACTGAACGATATCCTGGGAAATGAAAAACTCCTGCCTCACAAAACACGGATTGATAATCCCATGCCATTACTTCGGACAACGGTAGAGCCGCAAAAGCCGGAGCAAAGGGAAGCCCTGTTAAATGCCCTCGCAGAGATTGCTGATACAGACCCTCTTTTGCATTTTGACATTGATACTGTTACCCATGAGATTATGTTATCTTTTTTGGGGAATGTGCAGATGGAAGTCATTTGTGCCATCCTTGAGGAAAAATATCATGTGGAGGCAGAAATAAAAGAGCCTACTGTTATATATATGGAAAGACCGCTTAGAAAAGCAGAATATACCATCCACATAGAAGTCCCGCCAAATCCTTTCTGGGCTTCTGTCGGGTTGTCCATAGAGCCGCTCCCTATTGGAAGCGGAGTGCAGTATGAAAGCAGAGTTTCACTTGGATATTTAAATCAATCGTTCCAAAATGCGGTTATGGAGGGGGTTCTTTATGGCTGCGAGCAGGGGCTGTATGGATGGAAAGTGACAGACTGTAAAATCTGTTTTGAATATGGATTGTATTATAGTCCTGTAAGTACCCCCGCAGACTTTCGGCTGCTTTCCCCTATCGTATTGGAGCAGGCTTTAAAAAAAGCAGGGACAGAACTATTAGAGCCATATCTCCACTTTGAAATTTATGCACCGCAGGAATATCTCTCACGGGCGTATCATGATGCTCCAAGGTATTGTGCAGATATTGTAAGTACTCAGATAAAGAATGACGAGGTCATTCTGAAAGGAGAAATCCCTGCTAGATGTATTCAAGAATACAGGAACGATTTAACTTATTTCACAAATGGGCAGGGAGTCTGCTTGACAGAGTTAAAAGGATACCAGCCAGCTATTGGTAAATTTATTTGCCAACCCCGCCGCCCGAATAGCCGTATAGATAAGGTTCGGCATATGTTCCACAAGTTAGCTTAACAGCTTGCAAAAGTCATATAAAATGAGATTTGAAAGGAGAATGTAACTTCATGTTTGCTAAAAATTCAAAGGCATATTCTGTCTACCTGCTGTTCCGATTTGTCTGTTCCCTGGCGGTTTCTATGTCCACAGTGCTTTCCATCGTGTACCACCTGGAGGTGGTGCAGCTGGATGCTTTCCAGCTTGTCCTGGTAGGGACGGTTCAGGAGACCTCCTGCTTTCTGTTCGAGATGCCCACCGGTGTGGTGGCGGATTTGTATAGCCGTCGGCGCTCGGTGCTGATTGGAATGTTCCTCTACGGCCTGGGCTTTCTGATGGAGGGTGCGCTACCGTGGTTCGCGCCGGTTCTGCTGGCCCAGGTTGTCTGGGGTTGCGGTGATACCTTCATCACCGGCGCTCTGGAGGCGTGGATTGCCTCGGAGGAAGAGGACAAACCCATAGACAAGGTGTTCCTGCGGGGCAGTCAAATGGGGCAAATCGGCGGCGTTCTGGGCGTGGTGCTGGGCACACTGCTGGGAAACATAAACCTGCAAATGCCTCTCATCTTGGGGGGCAGTTTGTGCTTGTTGTTGGGGCTGGTGATGGTTCGCATCATGCCAGAAACCAACTTCTCCCCTGCTATTGAGGAACGGCAGGGCTTGCTTAAAGACTTTGTCTGCCTGTTCAAGCTCAACCTGGGCTTTGTGAAAGGCGCACCTGTGTTGCTGGCGCTCTTAGCAATCACACTATGCGGGGGACTTGCCAGTGAAGGCTTTGACCGGCTCTCCACCGCTCATTTTCTGGATGACACGGTAATACCCGTTATCGGGCCGCTGAACAGCGTCACTTGGTTCGGTGTTATCAGTCTTATCGGCAACGGCTTAGGTATTCTGGCTTCTCAGTTGCTCATCGCCCGCATGGAGAAAAAAGGGACTGTCAGCCGAACCAGTGTGGTCATGTCCACCAGCGCCGGGTATATCCTGTTCCTGGTTCTCTTCGCGGTGGGGCGGAGCTTTTGGTTCATGTTGTTGGTGTTCCTGCTGGCGGGGCTTATGCGCACCATCAAGGAGCCTGTGCTGGCCGCCTGGATGAACGACCAAGTGGATGAGAAAATGCGCGCCACAGTCTTTTCCACCAGCGGACAGCTGGACTCTTTCGGGCAGATCATCGGCGGGCCTATTGTGGGGCTGGTAGCCCAGCAGGTGTCCATACCCTGGGGGCTGGTCTGTACCGCTTTCCTGCTGTTGCCCGCGCTGTTCTTAGTGCCGGTGGCGGGAAAGAAGCGGGATTGATATGGCATAGTTAAGTTTACTGACGAGCGGGAGATTACTTCCGCTCGTCTTCATTTAGTAGCGCAAAATTTGAGGACTCTTTATTTCCTTATTCGGTATAGCGGAGGCGGCTGTCAATTCGACATAATTTTCTTGTGATACTTTACCGTACATGAGCATTTGTTTCGTATTTGAAAGAACAAACTCACCAAATAAAAAAAACGATATTCGGGTGGGTTATTTTGTTATACCCTAAATTACCCTCTGAATTTGTTTTTAAATTTGGAGGGATTTTTTTATGTCCTTTTTTCGGGCAGTTATCTATCTGCTCATACGAAGCAAAATTTATCAATACATAGCATATCAGAGAACGGCAGGAAACCAGTTAAAAAAATTTCTGCCAGTGCAACGGTACTTCTCACCTTGAAAGTAGAAGTACAATCTCCATACAATAGAATTACTATTTCCTATAACCGTAAAGGTCACAGAGCCTTTGCGGTTTTTCTTTTGTCGATTTTTGTTGGAAAGTGCCGTAGGGCTGTTTCTGATATGCGGTGTCGTTCTCCGCCTCTCCATCTGGATTTTTTACATTTCAAAAATTCAGATGGGAGGTATTTATGGTGAAATATGCACCAAGAAAGGTATATATCAGAGAAAGTGGCGGCTATGTGGAATTATCCTACACGGAGTTCTGCCGTTGCAGGGAATCCGACCAGACCTATATGGACAAGCTGTTTATCCCCATTCAAGGCTGTCTGCTTGAAGTCGTGAGGGAGCAATACACAGACTTCTACCGTGACAAGGAACGGTGGCGTTATCTGCAAAAATTAGATACAAAGAATAGACTGCTATCTCTCGACGGATTTACGGACAGCGAGGGGAATCCTCTGGACTTTATCACTGATGAAGCGGTGGACATTGCAGAAACCGTTGTCAATGCGGTCATGGTGGACAGGCTGAAAGCCGCCCTGCCTTTGCTGTCGGATAGTGAACAGGAGCTGATACAGGCAATCTTTTTTGACGGACTTTCCGAGCGTGAAGTCGGGGCGAGGTTGGGCATAACCCAGAGCGTTGTAAACAAACGCAAAGCCAGAATCCTAATAAAACTAAGAAAGATAATAGAAAATTAAAATTTAAGGCGTTCAGCCCCCTTGTTTTTTCCTTTGGGAAGATGAGGGGGCTTTTCTCTGCCCTCTCAATCAATTCTGATTGGAGGAAGTAAGAATGGCATACAACCACGGACGGGAGGACAGGAAATGGCGTATCTGGAAAGAAGCGGAGGAAAAGCTGCTGCGTGAGTGCGGCGTTGATGAAGCGACCATTGAGCAGATACGCATGGCGGACAGGGCAGACTTCAATTCCAACAGGCGGTTTTACCGATGGACGAATGACGTTGCGGAATATCTTGAGGACATGGCAGGCAGGGAGCGGCAGGCGGAAGTGGGTACGGTTGCGGAGTTACTGGAAGAGATTGAGAGCGAAAATCTCTATCAAGTATTAGTCACGGTGGACGGGCGTACCTTGAAAATCGTCCTGCTGAAAATGCAGGGGTATTCCACAAAGGAGATTGCCCCGCTTGTGCATTTGACGACTGGTGCCATCTATGCGAGGTTAGACCATCTGCGGAAGAAGCTGCGGAAAATTTTATAGCTTCTAAAACAGCCTGCCATCCTGCGGGCTACTGGGTGAGGGATGGAAATCCCCTCACTCATTTTTTGCAGGAGGACAACAGGATGGCATACAGGGTTAAGGCATACACGCTTCGGGAGGAATCCACGGAAAGCGGCACAAGGTATTTTATCAGCTTTAAGGACGGGCAGGGCAAATCCCACGAGTTGGAAGTGTCGGAACAGTTCTTTATGGAGTTTCGGCAGATGGAGCGCAGGAACAGGAATCTTTTCTAATGGGACGAGCGGCACAGGGAGTTTAACGAGGTATGGGACGAAACCCTTTACAGACGGGCGTTGCGTGTGCCTAAGAGCCTTGATGAACGCATGGTTGAGGAAGAACGGAATGAAACGCTCTATAAGGCGGTTGGGAGCCTTCCAGAGATACAAAGGCGGCGTTTCCTGCTCTACTACGAGTATGAGTTCAATTTTTACCAAATCGCCGCTATGGAGCATTGCACCGCTTCGGCAATACAGAAATCTGTTGCGATTGCAAAGGAGAAAGTAAAGGCGGAAATTGAAGAAATATCTCCAACCGTGACCGACACCGCCCGAAAAAGAAATCTGTTTTTTATTTGTGTGGGATTGGCGGCATTACATACTCTCACTTTTTTCCGTGGGAGTAAATCTATTTTTAAGGAGGTCAACGCCTATGTGCAACGAAAACAAAGACACCGCCCGAAAGGAGGAAAGCCATGCAGAAGTTACAGACAGTCAACGCCGAAACGCTCCTTTATGAACCGCTTGAGAAACCATCCTTTGTGGTGGACAGCCTTATCCCGACAGGCTTATCGCTGTTCTGCGGCTCACAGAAGATAGGCAAAAGCTGGCTCATGCTGAAGCTATGCTTATGCGTGTCGCAGGGAATCCCTTTATGGGATATGCCGACAATGGAGGGCGATGTGCTTTACCTCTGCCTTGAGGACACGTTCTGCCGCATACAGGACAGGTTATTTCGTTTGACGGACGAAGCAAGCGGGCGGCTCCACTTTGCCGTGGCAAGCTGCAAGCTGTCAGACGGTCTTATCGTGCAGCTTGAAGATTATCTGAAAGATTACCCAGACAGCAGGCTCATTGTCATTGATACCTTGCAGAAAGTCCGTACAGCTTCAAAAGACAATGCCTATGCAAGCGACTATGGGGACATCTCCCTCATCAAAGACTTTGCCGACAGGCACTCTCTGGCGGTCATTGTCGTACACCACATCCGAAAGCAGAATGACAGCGACGTGTTCAACAAGGTGTCTGGGACGACAGGATTAACGGGGAGTGCGGACGCTACCTTTGTTCTGGAAAAGGAGAAACGTGCGTCTGACACCGCCAAGCTGTATGTGACGGGCAGGGACACGCCTTATCAGGAATACACGCTGCGTTTCCGTGATTGCCGTTGGGAGCTTGTGGAGCGGAAAACGCAGGAGCAGCTTGCGAAAGAAACGATACCAGATGTCCTTTTTCGGTTGGTGGATTTTATGAGGGATAAGGAAGAATGGATAGGCACGGCAACGGAACTGTTAGCCGCTATGGGGGAAACGGAAACCATACCCACGGTGATTACGAAATGGCTGAATGAATACCGCACCACATTTTTAAGCGAGAACCGTATCTGCTACCAGTACAGCCGCAGGAAAGACGGCAGGCGGATTGCCCTTGCAAGGAGGGCGGGTGACAGCGGTGATGGTGGTGACAGCGATATTAGGATACCCCCCCTGTTACTGTCATTGACGCTTAAAGCCATGTAAAGCTGGCGGCTCTGCCCTGCGGGTGACAGCAGTGACGGTGGTGACAGTGATTTTAGGATACCCTGCCGCTGTCATCCCTACGGGAGAACACCCCGTAAACGCAAAATGCAGGCGTGAGATTTACTCGCCCTTTTCGGTCGTGTAAAACCACCCCTGCGGTCAGAAAAATCATTCCGATTTTTCCGACTGCGTTTACAGGGTGTAACACACTACACTTTGCCCTGCAAAGTCGTGTGCCAGACGTTCCCTCTGGACTCCCTTAAGGCAGGGCTGTGCCCTGCTATCCTACGCCTTACGGCTTCGGATAAAAGAATGGCGGCATGACGGTGACGGCTCTTGCGAGGGGGGGGGGGGTATCCCAAAAACACCGTCATCATCGACATGACCGTCATGCAGGGGGTGAGGGTGACAGTTGCGGCAGTCGGCAGGGGGTATCCCAAAACTGCTGTCACCACCGTCACCGCTGTCACCCCAAAGGACGGTCACCCGCCGAAAGAAAGGAGGAATCCGCCTATGCCTTATGCAATCCTGCGTTTCCAGAAACGAAAAGCGGGCGGCGTTGCGGCTTGTGAACGCCACAACGAGCGGAAGAAAGAAGCCTACAAAAGCAACCCAGATATAGATATGGAACGCTCTAAAAACAATTACCATCTCATAGCACCACCAAAGTACACCTACAAGAAAGAGATTAACCGCATGGTAGCCGAAGCGGGGTGCAGGACAAGGAAAGACAGCGTGATGATGGTGGAAACGCTCATCACAGCTTCACCAGAATTTATGAACCAGTTACCGCCCGAAGAACAAAAAGCGTATTTCCAGACGGCTCTTGACTTCATTTCGGAGCGTGTTGGAAAGCAGAATATCCTCTCCGCTGTCGTCCATATGGACGAGAGAACGCCCCATATGCACCTCTGCTTTGTGCCGATTACGCCAGACAATAAGCTGTCAGCGAAAGCTATCTTAGGCAACCAGAAATCATTATCCGAGTGGCAGACCGCCTACCATGAGCGGATGTCCTCACGGTGGAATCAGCTTGAACGGGGGCAGTCCTCAATGGAAACCAAGCGGAAACACGTCCCCACATGGCTCTATAAATTAGGCGGCAGGCTTGATAAACAGTATGAAGAAATCGTGTCTGCCCTATCCGACATCAACGCCTTTAACGCAGGGAAGAAAAGGGATAAAGCGTTAGATTTACTCTCTGCATGGCTGCCAGACGTGGAGAAATTCTCTAAGGAAATCGGGAAACAGCAGGCGTATATCGACAGTTTGAAAGAGAGAATTGGGCAGGAATCAGACTATGCGGGGCGTATGCGTGATGAAAAGTACGAGCAGGAACTAAAGGTGCAGAAAGCGAATCAGAAGATATTTGAATTGCAGAGAACCAACGAGCAGATGGGGCGGCTGCTGTCAAAAATACCGCCCGAAGTGTTGGAAGAATTGCAGAAAAATCATAGAAGCAGAGCGAAAGAAAGGTAGATATGTGAATGAAGAAACAGGATTTTAAGGTGTTAAAGACCAAAGACTTGTACCCGTTCCCCGACAATCCGTTTCATGTGGCAGAAGATGAAACACTGTCAGAGTTAGCGGAAAGCATCAAGGAATTTGGCATTGTCACGCCGATAATCACACGCCCGAAAGAGGACGGGGACGGTTATGAAGTGATTGCAGGACAGCGGCGTGTCCGTGCTTCTGAACTTGCAGGGATAAATACCGTGCCTGCGTTTGTCCTGCCCTTAGACCGTGACCGAGCCATCATCACCCTTGTAGACAGCAATTTGCAGCGTGAGAATATCCTGCCATCGGAGCGGGCGTTTGCTTACAAGATGAAATCCGAAGCCATGAAGCGGCAGGGTTTCCGCACAGACTTAACCTCGTCACAAGTTGTGACGAAGTTGCGGACGGACGACAAGGTGGCACAGGGCTTCGGCGTGGGCAGGATGACCGTGCAGCGTTTTATCCGCCTGACGGAACTGATACCGCCGATTTTGCAGATGGTGGACGAGGGGAAAATCGCCCTCACGCCTGCGGTGGAACTGTCCTTCTTGAAGAAAGACGAGCAGGAAAACCTCTTTGCCACGATGGAGAGCGAAGAAGCAACGCCCTCACTCTCACAGGCACAGCGGATGAAACAGTTAAGCCAGAGCGGGCGGCTTGACATGGATACGATATTTGCGATTATGACGGAGGAAAAGGGCAACCAGAAAGAAACCTTGAAAATCAACACAAGCAAGCTGAAAAAATACTTTCCGAAGAACACAACGCCGAAGCAGATGGAGGAAACCATCATCAAACTTTTGGAGCGTGAGTTGCAGAGGAAACGCAACCGTGACAGCCGCTAATCTTCTTTTTTCGGGAAGTAAATACAGAGAGTTGAGGTATGGAGAATGAGAGAAAATCCAGTATGAAATCGTAAAGGAAATCGCAGTATTGTCTACGGGCGACAGTGGCTACACAAAGGAAATCAATCTCATTTCATGGAATGGGAAAGAGCCGAAGTATGACATCCGCAGCTTTTCCCCGAACCGTGAAAAGTGCGGCAAGGGAATCACGCTGAACGCTGATGAAGCGGCGGCACTCCTTAAAGCATTACAGAAAGAATTAAACAGCGAGGATTAATGGTATCTGATTGGCAGGGCGGGGACATTTCCAAACTCTTCCCTGCCCTGTCTGGAAAGGAAGATTTAAGTATGGGCGAGGATAAGAAAGCAGATAAAAAGAGAAAGCGTATCGTGCCAAAAGCACCAGTGCAGATGATAATCAGCCGTGAATATGTCGGCACACAGACCGTTACAGAAGCGTTTGTCCCGATTATCTCCGAGGATATTCGGAAGAAGATTGCCGAGGGCGACACCTTCGACAATGAGGGGCTGTCCGCTTAGAATGTACGCAATGGGACATGAAAACAGATAGGACAGATACGGAGGTTTTACAGTATGGCAGGAATCAAAGAAGAAAAGAAAATCTATTTAGTCGGCATTTATTGCCGCTTATCTAAAGACGATGGTACGGATAACGAGAGTGCGAGCATTGCGACACAGAAATCCATCCTCACGGATTATGTGAAAAAGCAGGGATGGCACATAGCAAAAACGTATGTGGACGATGGTTATTCTGGTACAAATTTCCAAAGACCAAGTTTCCAGAATATGATAAAAGACATTGAAAGCGGTCTGATAAACTGCGTGATTACGAAAGATTTATCCCGTCTGGGGAGAAACTATCTTGATTGTGGGTTATATCTGGAAGTTTTCTTCCCAGAGCATAACGTGAGGTATATAGCGGTCAATGACGGCGTAGATACCTTGAATAAATCTGCTATGGACATCACGCCTTTCCGCAACATTTTAAACGAAATGTATGCCGCTGACATATCTGTTAAGATAAAATCGGCATATCGGGCGAGGTTTCAACAGGGGAAATTCATGGGAACTACCGCCCCTTATGGCTATATCAAAGACCCTGCCGACCACAACCATCTGCTGATAGATGATAAAGTGGCACATGTTGTAAAAGAGATATTCGACCTTGCATTAAAAGGGAATGGAGTTGCCAAAATTTGCAGACATCTTAATAAACAGCATATCCTACGCCCTGCCGCTTATGCGGCGGAGCGTGGCGAAACAGGCTTTGAACGTCATTTTGAGGGGAACGAGGACAAACGCTATATTTGGAGTGGGAACAGCGTGAGGAGCATTTTAAGAAGCCCGATATATGCGGGAAATCTTGTAGGCTACAAACGGATTGCCGCCAATATGAAAAGCAAGAAACGCCCCTCTAAGCTGCCCGAAGAATGGGAAGTGATACCCAATACCCATGAGGGAATAGTCACGCAGGAGGAATTTGATATTGTCCAACAGCTTATTACAAGTCGTAGGCTTCCACAGAACAAGGGAGGATTTGTAAATATTTTTGCAGGCGTTATCAAGTGTGTGGACTGCGGATGTGCTCTGCGGGCAATGAACGTACACAGGAGGAAACGCCCAGAGATTATCGACTGTGTACAGTATTCATGTAATAATTATGCAAGAAACGGAAGAAGCGAGTGTAGTGCCCACAATATAGAAGCAAGGGATTTATTCAATGCCGTTCTTGCCGACATCAACTGTTTTGCGGATATGGCAGTGAATGATGAAAAGGCGGTCAGGGCCATAGAAAAGCGGCTCACGGAAACAGACCAGAGCAGGGCGAAAGCATTAGAGAAAGAACGTAAGAAGCTGAACAAACGCCTTGCGGAACTGGACAGGCTGTTTTCCTCTCTCTACGAGGATAAGGTCATGGAGCGTATTACCGAGCGGAATTTTGAGATGATGTCGGGGAAATACCAGAAAGAGCAGCTTGAAATTGAAGCAAGGCTGAAAGAGGTGACGGAAACTCTTAATGAAAGCTACGAGAAATCACGGGGAATCCGTGACTTCCTCGCCCTTATCCGAAATTATCAAGGCTTAAAAGAACTGGATGCAACAGTTATAAACGCACTCATAGACAAGATACTTGTTTCGGAGCGTGAGAAGATGGCAGACGGAACAGTGAAGCAGGAAATCAAGATTTACTATAAATTCATCGGCTTTGTCGATGAATTACATATCATACCTACAAAACGGTGGGCAGCAATGCCCGCTAAAAATTGTACGGTGTGCGGCGTTGAATATGTCCCGGGCTCTGGTGCATCAAGGTATTGTCCTGCTTGTGCCAAGAAGATACGGAGGGAGAAATCAAACGAGAGCAAACGCAGGAGCAGAGAACAGAAAAGGATAGCATGTATGAACTGTCCGCAAAAAATGACCGACTGAGCCGTGACAAAATAGAAGAGTCGGTAGCAGGTCTGGATGAATCTGTTTATCATTTTGTCGGTGAGCCGGACAAAGATAAAAAACTGGTAAAGATTGTGGACATTACCGGAAAAAAAGGTGATACCTATATGGTGAATGCCTGGGGAATGGGAACATCTCTGCCTGAGACAGATAATGATAAAAAGAGGCGTTTTGGTACTGAGGTAAGATTTATCGGCACAGATGGGAAGGCAGATATACATTATACAAATTTTAGTCCGGACATCATGGACTGGCAGTTCCTCAGCGACGTCTATGTAGCAAAGAAAGATTATACCAGTATTGAGGTTGCCTACACATACTGTCATAATGCAAATATAGCATATTTCGATGGGCTGGCATTATATAAAGAAAATTTTGGATGCAGTTATACTTATGATGATGAAAATAACCTCATTTCAGTTAAAGATTTGCAGGAACAGGTAACGAAGTTTGAGTATAACAGTAAGTCTGATATGACAGGTATCACAGATGCGAAAGGTAATTCTTTCAAGTATGAGTATGACAATGAAGAAACAACACGTAATGTAGTTAAGGGGACATCTGCACAGAATGTGGTATATCGTTTTACCTATGATTCAGCGGGCAATGTCCTGAAAAGCGGATGTGTTGATCTGAAAGTTCCGGATACGGGTACCTGGATTACCAGAGTTATGACATCAGATAAGAATCATGTGAAATCAGTGACAGATGCAGGAGGAAATACGGTTCATTATACATGGGATATGACCAGAGATTTGATGACGGCATTCCAGGATGCAAAGGGGAATAAAATCAGTTATACCTATGATGACATGGAACGTCTTCTTTCAGCTGCACAGACAGTAACTGTAAATGGAAATAGAGAAACAGTCAGAAATAATTATTCTTATACGGATGACAATCTGACGGGAATTGTTCATAATGGTTTTGCCTATGATTTTAACTATAATGCTTTTGGAAATGTCAGTGATGTGTCTGTAGCCGGGAAACAGGCAGTAAGATATGAATATGAGGATGGAAATGGAAATCTGTTAAAAGTATGCTATGGAAATGGTGCATATATTCGTTATGAATATGATAAACAGAATCGGATTCATATGGTTTATTTCAAAGATGCGGCAGACAGCAAAGAACAGAATCTTTACAGATATGCTTATGATAAACAGGGAAATATTTATGCAGTAAAATCATATGAAGCAGAAAAGACATACTATCTGTTTTATGATTTCCTGGATCGTCTGGTGAGAGTAAGAGATGAGCTGGGGAGCACTTATGAATATGCCTATGATGCAAATAACTGTATGGAGTCAATGGTACATACCTGCGGAACACATACAATGAAAACAGTATATACCTATGACAAGGACAGCAGAGAAACAAAGACCAAATGTGCAAAGACCTGTGAAAGAACTACAGAGTATGACAAGTTCGGCAGAGTGTCCAGGCGTACCTGGAATACAACATCTCCTTATATATCAGCATATACTTACATTGACAATGGGGAGAACCGTTACAGTCTTCCTAAAACAATTAAGAATGGTTCTGAAACCTTAAACTATACATATGATGCAAACGGAAATATCATAAGTATCAAGGATTCTGCGGGTGAGAGTACATTTCGATATGATGAATTAAACCAGTTGATCCGGGAAAATAATCATCAGTTAAACAAAACCATCACTTATGCCTATGATCTGGGTGGTAATCTGACAGTAGAAAAAGAGTACGCATTTATGACTGCGGAAACCCTTCCTGATACACCTGTGAAGACAATGACAGGAACTTATGACAGTGCATGGAAGGATAAACTCCTGAGCTGGGATGGCACAGCAATGACTTATGATGCCATTGGAAATATGCTTACCAGAGGAGGAACAACTTATACCTGGACACAGGGACGCAGGCTTTCTGGTGTAGAAAATGGAAAGAGCATTAAATATCTTTATGATCATACAGGAGCCAGAGTGAAAAAAACAGTAGACAATACAGTGACTGAATATCAGTGGGCAGGAGATCTTCTCCTTTCTGAGAAAACTGACGGAAGAATCATCTGGTACTGTTATGACTCCCAGGCAAATCTGATTTCTGTTACTATCAGGGGAATCACCTATTTTTATGTACGAAATGTACAGGGTGACATCATTGCCCTTGTTGACGCAGATGGAAAAGTGGTAGTAAAATATACTTATGACAGCTGGGGAAAAGTGGTAGCTGTTACTGGTGAGCTGGCAGACACAGTAGGTGTTCAGAATCCATTCCGCTATAAGGGATATTATTATGATAATGAAACAGGCATGTATTATCTGAAAAGTAGATATTATGTTCCGGCTCTGAAGAGATTTATTTGTACAGACGAAATAAAATATACAGTAGCATCACCAAAGGACAGATCTTTTAAAAATCTATATGTATATTGTGACAATAATCCATATAGCAGAGAAGATCCAACAGGAAGATTTTGGACTGAAGTTGTTATAGGAGCAGCGATGAATGTAGTATCCTGTGGAATTGCAGCAAAAGTAACTGGTCAATCGTATACAGGATGGGACATTGCTGCTGCTGCTTTTTCAGGAGCTATAGCATCTCGCAGTGCTGTGTGGGGTGGAATAGCTAGTGCTATTTATGCTGGCTGGTCGGCTTGGAATAATGGAGGAACGATGCTTGAAATAGCGATTAATTCAGCAACAGCTTTTGTTGGAACTGCAGGGATAGGAAGTTTAGCTGGGGCTATAGGAGGAAAAGATTTGCCACGAATTCCAGAAAATACATTTAATGCTGTATATGGAACCGGTGGGAATTTAGTTTCTTCAAGTACAAATGCAGGAATAGTGCAAACACATCAATATAATCAGTATTCCAGAACAGATACACTTCATCCATATAAATCAGCAACCAGTAGATGTATAGGCGGTGGAAAGCGTTACAATCCAAGAACAGGAAAAACAAGTATATTTAAAATATTTCAGTCGAGTACAGGATTGATTTATTATGTATATAGTTGAATATACCTAAAAATGGATTGAATAAGTGTATTTAAAAATAATTTGTATGAAAATAGGAAAATTCTCTGACTACTTATAATGCGAAAAGCAATAGATAATAACCAGTGTGCCGACAAGTTGATTCTTGAAACAATCTTGCAGGATAAATTTTTTATTTCAAGGCGGAGGAAGGAGGCGTAGCGGTGGCTACGGCGACCGACGACAACGCAGCAAATGAAAAATCAGGCAAGTCTTGAGTCAGTTACTTATTTATTCGATGTACTGGAATTTGGCTGTATCAGAAAAAGGCGTTTAGATAAGTTATATAAAGAACTAGAGGGTGAGCAGAGTAGAAAACGGGGAGATGATTGGTATATGAGAAGCAATAAAATGAGAATAAAACAAACAAATTCGGAAGTGCTTTTGTTATTTGCTATAGTAGAATTTTTGGCATGGGGAATGTGGTTTTATACAAAAGAGAGCATAGGTATTATTATGGGTGTAAGCTTTATAATAATAATGTTGCCATCAGCGCTTATTACATTAAAAAGCGTTATTCTGACAGAAGATGGGTGCGAAGTAATTGCATTGTTTAGGAAAAAATCATATAAATGGAATGAATTGGAAATTATACGAAAAGATTGTTGGAGTTCTGGAGGACAGTATGCGACAAGGGTGGATGGAATTGTTTTTTCTGAAAAAAAAAGAGGAAAAAAAGGGAAGGTATATTCCAGTTATGAACTTTATTCGAATTATGTGCGGAGTTCTCGATTAGATTGTTTTTGTATTGTTTTTTGTGATAAAAGTGCAAAGATTAAATATATTATTAAAAATCATTTGGATAGAAGTGATGTATTTAAGAAACCATCCGAAAAAATACTTGAGCAATTATCTGAATGGGGCGTTGAAGTAGAGGAGGGAGAAAATCTTCGAAAAGAGAGAAAACAGAAAGGAAAGCAGAAAGTATATGATGAAATAGTTCGCATCCGAAAAGAACATAAGAAAAATAACTAGAGATGTAAAGAACGGTTGGTATTCCCCCACCGACCGTTCTTTTTATAGCAGCTTTTAAGGGAAAATAAGAGTATGGTTACAATATAATAAAAAAGAGCGTGATTATGGCGAAGTATAAGAATTGGTATTTGACTGGAGAATCGGGAATGAAGGATGAGAGAAAAAAATTAAAATTAATTATATTACAATGTATAGCTGTGATAACTGCAAATTTTATTACAATCTGGTATTTCGAAGAACTTTTTTTCAGGGGACTTTGGTATGTTATTTTTGCATCATTTATTTTAACCTTTATATATATCATACGGAGTTTTTGCTGTTTGAGAAAGATTCGTGTATTTTGGTTTGCGGCAATACCAGTTTTTCTATTTGGAATATATCTGGCATTTTTGTTTAATGATGGAATAAAAAAATTAAACTTTCAGGTATATAAGGAAAAAAGGACTGAAATTGTTCAGATGGTACAGAATAACCAGATAAAAATAAGGAAAGATATGGAATTAATCGAACTACCAGAAGATTATAAAAAATGTTCTTCAGGTGGAAAAGCTGTAGTCCGTCAAAATAATGGCAGTTATACAGTGGGATTCTGGTATACACAAGGCTTTTTGGACAGTGGATTTTCTTTATTTGCATATAGTAAGGATGAAAGCCGGACAGATGTGATTCAGATGGTAAAAGAATATGGTGGAATAGAATATGAAATTAATCTGTCAGAGAAAGAAAAAGGCTGGTATTATGTTACAGCAAAAGTCAGTGAGTAATTGAAAAAATGAAAGTGAAATATGTCTGGCGGTTCAAATTAGGAGTATAAGAAAATGAAAATCAGAATGAGAAATCCAGAATTTCCACTGTATTTTATTGGGGAATTAGGTTTTGGTATATTTTTATTTTTGGATAGTCCATATAAAGTAATTTCATTAAAAGAAAAATGTATTATGATTTTGATATGTGTGACCATTTGGAATATTGTATTTATGATTTCGCGAATGCGTATTATTATCATGGATAAAAATGGATGCACAGTAAAGTTGCTTTTGTGGAAAAAAACATATAAGTGGGAAGATTTAGAAATCATTCGTGAAGATTGCTGGAACAGTGGAAGACTGCATTTAAAAGGAATTGTTTTTTCAAGTAGGAGAATGGGAAAAAATGGAAAGGTTTATTCAACTAAGAAAATTTTTCAATCATTACAATTTCTGAATTGCTTTTTTATTATATTTGATGATGAAGATGTGGAAAGAATATATGCATTGAAGAAAAAGCTGGGAAAAGTTCCCGAATTTAAGAAGACTTCTGAAAATATACTTACCCAGTTGAAGGACTGGGGAGTAAAAGTTGAAAAAGGAGAAAATTTAAAAAAAGAAGAAAAACAAAAGTTTTATGATGAAATGGTTCGTATAAAAAAAGAACAAAAGAAGAATAAATGATGAATCAGAGAACGGTTGGCATTCCCCACCGACCGTTCTTTTTGTACCCATTTTTAAGAAAAAAGAGGTGAAAAACTATGAAATACAGAATAATTACATTAATTGGTCTTGTCGGAAGTACTCTGGCAGTGTGTTTTGGAGGCTGGGATAAATTCCTGCAGACATTGCTTTTGTTTATGGCAATCGACTGGTTTACAGGAGGAATCCTTCTTCCGGCAGTATTTGGAAAAAGTCCGAAATCTGAAAACGGTGCACTGGAAAGCAGAGCAGGCTGGAAAGGGTTGTGCAGAAAAGGCATGACATTGTTGTATGTTCTCATTGCTTCCCGTCTGGATGCATTGATGGGGACAGAATATCTGAGAGATGCGGTATGCATTGGATTTATTACAAATGAAGGTCTTTCTATCATAGAGAATGCGGGACTGATGGGTCTGCCTCTTCCGGAAAGCATTTGCCAGGCAATTGATGTACTGAAACGACATTCACAAAATACGATAGAGAAACAGACTTAGAAAAGATATATGATTTCAGCAGAAAGGAGCAGGTTATGAATATAAATCAGCAGTATATATCAGAAAGAAACAGTTATTCGGGACAAATACCAAGATATATTGTGATCCACAATACGGACAATTACAGCACAGACGCAGATGCCAGGGCTCATGCAATGGCACAGTATCACGGGAATTTTGATGGATATTCAGCTCATGTGTATGTGGATGATAAATCAGCATATCAGGCAATGCCATATAGCAGAGGCGCATGGCATGTAGGGGTGAATTATGGAGGAAGATTATTTGGAACAGTGAATAACCGTAATTCTGTAGGAATTGAAATGTGTGTGCAGGCCGGTTTTGATTATGATAAGGCATTTGCAAATACAGCAGAGGTATGCAGACGGCTTATGTCGGAATTGAATATTCCGGCAGACAGAGTAATACAGCACTATGATGTATGCGCCAAAAACTGTCCTTCCACTATCCGTGCAAAAAATGACTGGAACCGTTTTAAAAAGCTGATTCAGGAAAAGGAAGAAGAGAATTCGCCTTCAGGTGGGAAGAAAATAACACTGACAGAAGAACTGCGAGTCATCCTTCCTGAATTATCACGAGGATGTACGGGTACAGCTGTAAAGATGCTGCAGGTATTTTTACAGGTGCAGACAGATGGTATTTTCGGAACAGAAACAGAAAATGCGCTTCGTACATTTCAGAAAAATACGAATCAGTCGGCTGATGGAATTTGTGGCAAAAACAGCTGGACGGCAATTGCTGTACATATGAGAGAGAATACGTATGCAGGTTATTAATATCTGACAGAGTTTAATAACCTGCATTTTGTAAGGACAGTTGCTGTACAACTTAAATGTGACTTATCTGGTTGAAGGAACTGTAGTCTGGCAGAATAATGGCGGTTGTACAGTGGATTTTCTTTATTTGCTTATAGCAAGAATGATAACCGGACGGATGTGATTCAGATAGTGAAAGAATATGAAATTAATCTGTCAGAAAAAGGCTGGTATTATGTTGCGGCAAAAATAAGCGAGTAATTGAATGCTTACTTATTTCAGAAAAGTCTAACGGAGCAAATTGTTGATGCATTTCCGGTATTAAAGAGAATCTTTACAGTCTTCCTAAAGCAGTTAAAAATGGTTCTGAAACCTTAAACTATACGTATGACGCAAACGGAAATATCATAAGTATCAAAGATTCTGCAGGTGAGAGTACATTTCGATATGACGAATTAAATCAGCTGATCCGGGAAAATAATTATCAGTTAAACAAAACCATTACTTATGCCTATGATCTGGGTGGTAATCTTACAGTAGAAAAAGAGTACGCATTTACGACTGCGGAAACTCTTCCTGATACACCTGTGAAGACAATGACAGGAACTTATGACAGTGCATGGAAGGATAAACTCCTGAGCTGGGATGGCACAGCAATGACTTATGATGCCATTGGAAACATGCTTACCAGAGGAGGAACAACTTATACCTGGACACAGGGACGCAGGCTTTCCGGTGTAGAAAATGGAAAGAGCATTAAATATCTTTACGACCACACAGGTGCCAGAGTGAAAAAAACAGTAGACAATACAGTGACTGAATATCAGTGGGCAGGAGATCTTCTCCTTTCTGAGAAAACTGACGGAAGAATCATCTGGTACTGTTATGACTCCCAGGCAAATCTGATTTCTGTTACCATCAGGGGAATCACCTATTTTTATGTACGAAATGTACAGGGTGACATCATTGCCCTTGTTGACGCAGATGGAAAAGTGGTAGTAAAATATACTTATGACAGCTGGGGAAAAGTGGTAGCTGTTACTGGTGAGCTGGCAGACACAGTAGGTGCTCAGAATCCATTCCGCTATAAGGGATATTATTATGATAATGAAACAGGCATGTATTATCTGAAAAGTAGATATTATGATGCGGAAATTAAACGATTCATATGTGCAGATGTTGGAATTACAAGTATTATTAAAGATACTAAAGGAAACAATCTGTTTTGCTATTGTTTTAATAATCCATTAAATATGAAAGATATGAGTGTGAATTGGCCAAAATGGATTAGAAATTTTGGAAAAACAGTAAAAAACACTATTAAATAAAAGCGCAGTAAAGCATATAGCATCAGTCAGTAAAACTGTTATTTTAAAGGGGAAAAAAGCATTTACCGCCTTCACCAGAATATGAATTTAGTCTTAGACCTGTAGCTGGAGTTGCTTTATTTGCAATAAGCTTAATTGGAATGGGAGTTTTATCAATGGATGATATTACGGGCATTGGCGTAGCAGATGATTTTCTTATTGGACCGGTTAGTGCAGGAATTAGTCAGGGAATACTGATGATATTTGGATAAGAGGACAAGATATGTGGAATGAAATCATAAATAATAAAACATTAAAAGAGTTTAATGAAAAATTATCATATTTTCACGATAGTTGTATAAAGGAGATTCATTATTTAAGTGGTGCATATGTTGATGAAAGGTTGGATATGTATCCGATAAACGATTGTAGAATTTTAAGAGTTATAATTCAATGTCAAAATGAAAAGGAATCTATGATTGAAATGGAATTTCAAGATTTAAAATATTTGAAATTATTTCCAACAGATCCTCATTATACATGTGAAATTTTGGATTCTACAATATTATTAAAAGATGATAGTATTATCTGGTGTGACTGTGCAAACGGAAAAGACATAAAAGCGGAAAATGATGCGAAAGTTCTTATATGTGCAGTGAAACTTCGATGGCGTTCTATTTCAGGGTGCATGGGAAATAAAGAATTTTTCAAATCTATCAAATAAAATATAAAATTAGTAGAATAGAGAACGGTTGGCATTCCCCACCGACCGTTCTTTTTGTACCCATTGTGTCATATCTGTTCGGAGAAGCAAAAGTGAGCGTATATAATAAAAGAGTGATTGAGGTAATATTTCCTGAGATATGTCTTGCGCATTGATTGCTGCAAAAAATAAATTACTTTTCGCTAAGATGTAGAAAAGCCCATTTTTCTGTGATAAGATGATAAGGATTCGATAAACAATGACTGTTTTACGAACAGACAGAAAGCATGCATCAAACTGCATGACAGAAGAGAACGGAGTTGAAAAGGTGAAAAAAAGAAAAAATTTTTTCAGAAGTCTGCGTTTTCGTATTCTGATCATCCTGATCATTCTGGGAATCGTGCCGGGGGTTATTGTAACATATACGATGCTTCATAACTATCAGAACCGGGCGGTTGCAATGCTTACAGAGACAGTGGGTGATCAGTGCGATATTTTATGTAATCTGATCATCAGGGAGAATTATCTCAATGATACAGATTCAGAGGTTGTAAACAGCAAGCTGGAACTGTTTTCCAATGTGTATAACGGACGTATCCTGCTGGCTGACAGAGATTTTAAGATAGTAAGTGATACCTTCCACACAGAGGAGGGAAAGACGCTTCTCAGTTCACTGGCTGTAGCCTGTCTGAAAGGAGAAGAGACAAGCAATTATGACGCCAGAAGTAAAGTACTGGAGCTTGCAGTTCCTGTACAGAGTCCGGATGTGCAGCAGCTTCAGGGCGTGATGCTGGTAAGTGTTTCGGCTGTTGATATTGCAGAAACACTGGCAGAGATGGAACAGAGAGGCGTGATGCTGATCGGAAGTATTGTTGTTCTTTCAGTATTTCTGGCATGGCTGCTCTCTACAATACTTGTAAAACCACTTGCAAGAGTGACGAAGGCCATTGAAGACCTGACAGATGGCATGCTGGATGAAGAAATCAGTGTTCCTGACTATACGGAGACAGAGCTGATCACAGATGCATTCAACAAGATGGTCAACCGCATGAAAATTCTTGATGAATCCAGGCAGGAGTTTGTATCCAATGTGTCCCATGAACTGAAGACACCCCTGACTTCCATGAAGGTTCTGGCAGATTCTCTGGTTGGACAGCAGGGCGTCCCGGAGGAACTGTATCAGGAGTTTATGAGTGATATTACTGCTGAGATCGACAGAGAGAATAAGATCATTACAGATCTGCTCTCGCTGGTAAAGATGGATAAGAAAGCAGCAGATGTAAACATCACCCATATGGATATCAATCAGCTTCTGGAGGATATCCTCAAGCGCTTGCGTCCCATTGCAGACAGGCGCAATATCGATCTGATCCTGGATTGCTTCCGACCTGTGGATGCAGATGTGGATGAGGTGAAGTTTACTCTTGCTGTCAGCAATCTGGTGGAGAATGGCATTAAATATAATGTGGATGATGGATGGGTGCGCGTGTCACTGGATGCAGACCATAAATATTTCTATATAACAGTGGCGGATTCCGGTATGGGAATCCCTGAGGACAGTATAGAAAGAATCTTTGAGCGTTTCTATCGTGTGGACAAGTCCCATTCCAAGGAAATCGGGGGAACCGGTCTGGGACTGGCGATCACCAAGAGTTCTGTTGCAATGCACCATGGAACGATCAAAGTATTCAGTAAAGAAGGAGAGGGAACTACATTCTCTGTGCGTATTCCTCTGTCTTATATACCGTCATAGGAGGTGCCATTGTGAAAAAGAAACTTTCAATCATTATAACAGCGTTAATACTAAGCATCCTTGCGACCGGGTGTTCTGTGGAGATACATGAAGATCCGGGTAAACAGGATGCCAAATATTATCTGTACGATATCAGCTCTGATGAAACTCAGCTTCAGAAGAAAAGCTACTCTCCGGAGGAGACAACTGCAGACTATATGCTTAAGGATATGATGCAGCGGATGAACAGCCAGCAGACAGATTCGCAGAACCGGGTCAGTCTGCTTCCTGAAGGAGTACAGATGAATTACAGTGTAGAAGAGGACGTGCTGGTGGTCAACTTTAACAGTCAGTACAGCAGCATGAGCCGCGCCAGGGAATTACTTGTGCGGACAGGTGTTGTGAAGACTTTCCTTCAGGTTCCGGGGATCAATTCTGTGCGTTTTACAATAGAAAATGAAGATCTGACAGATTCCAGGGGACAGGCTGTGGGAAATATGACTGCAGATACCTTTGCCGAGTTCACAGGAACTGAACCGGATGCCTATTGCAGCAATACCTTTACGCTTTATTTTACTGATAAGAGTGGTCAGAAGCTGGTAAAAGAACAGCGTACTGTGCGGTATAAACGCAGTATCCCCAAAGAGAGAATCGTTCTGGAACAGTTAATGAAGGGACCGCTGGAAAAAGGGCATTACCCCACAATTCCGGAGAATACGGAGGTTCTGAATGTGACCATAGCAGACAGGATCTGCTATGTGGCATTTGACGGAGTATTTTCTTCCTATGCGCTGGATGTATCGGAGAAAATACCGGTATATTCTGTGGTAAATTCGCTGCTGGATGCGCTGGATGCAGACAAAGTGCAGATTACGGTCGGCGGGAAGGACAGGCTGGATACCTTTGGTAAGAAGATGGAGCTGTATCATTTTTATGAAAGAAATGATAAGCTGGTAGTCAAGGAAAAAGAGTGATATTCATAAACGAAGAGGAGGCACAAAAGTGAGGAGACGCCCTGTGTGTATCCTGTGCATGCTTCTGGTTGTTTTTCTGTGTGTGACAGACTGGCTGGGATTTTCCCTGATAAGGGGGAATCCACTGCCACAGTCTGTGCAGACATGGATCAGAAAGCATCCGGAATCCACCATCTGCGGGGAGGTGGTCAGGTGCCGGGAGAATGAAGATTTTCAATCTGTATATCTTAGAAATACTTATCTTATTTACAATTCTGAAAAAGTTTCCATTGATAATATAAAGGTTTATTTAAAACAAAAAAAGAATCATAGCGGTAACAGTGATGTTGATAAACTTCTGGCAGGAAGTCTTGTTCTGGTGTCCGGAAAACTGGAAGAGGTGCAAAGCCCCACGAATCCGGGAGAGTTTGACAGTAAAGCATACTATGGCTGCCAGAGGATCTATTATGTGATGAAGAAAGGAAAGATAAAGAAGCAGTCGCAGAGTCATTCTGTATATGGGCAGTTCCTGATCGATATGCAGCAGAAATTTGCAGGTATTCTGGAGAAGACCTGTGGAATGGAAGCTGGAGCGTTTGAAGCAATCGTGCTGGGAGATAAAACAAATCTGGATCCGGAGTTGAAAATGCGTTATCAGATGGCAGGAATTATACATATCCTGGCGATTTCGGGGCTCCATATCAGTCTTCTTGGAATGGGACTGTATAATCTGCTGAAAAAAATCGGTCTGGGTATCTGGCCGGCAGGCCTGCTGGCGCTGGTGATCATGCTTCAGTATGGGATGATGACCGGAGGGACTGTTTCAACCATGCGGGCAGTATGTATGTTTTTACTTTCTGTAGGTGCAAAGATCGCAGGACGGATTTATGATATGCCTACAGGAATGGCGGCTGCGGCGATCCTGATCCTTATGGAAAATCCGGCGTATCTGCTTGATGGAGGTTTTCTGCTGTCTTTTGGATCGGTGATTGGGATTGGCTGTGTCTGGCCATTAGTGCAGGAGGGGATGGATGTATTAAACCGGAAAAAACGAAGTAAGGTTAATGAGAAGGGAAAAATCAGAAATAAACTTCTGATGTCATTTCTGGCATCCGGAGTTGTGCAGCTTACCACACTTCCCATAGTGCTGTGGCTTTACGGAGAAGTGTCGATGCTGGGGATTTTTCTGAATCTGCTGGTGCTTCCTACTGTGGGGATTGTACTGGGAAGCGGAACTGCCGGTGCATTACTTGGATTAGTCACTGTCAGAGGAGCGTTTCTGGCTGTTGTTCCGGGCAGGATTATTCTGAGAGGATATGAGTTCCTGACAGTGCTGTTGGGGCGACTTTCGTTTTGTACATGGATCGGTGGAAAGCCGGAAGTGTGGCAGATCGTTGGATATTATCTGGTTCTGGCAACAGCGGTGTGGATGTACAGAGCGGGTGTGAAGAAAAGTGAAAATGGTAAGATCTTTGCGTGGAAAATCCGGGCTGTATATGCAGGTATGGTATGCTTTGCAATTCTGCTGATCAGTTACAGACCGTATGAAGATTTCCGTATCGCCTGTCTGGATGTGGGACAGGGAGACGGAATTGTGGTGGAAATAGAAAACAGATGGAATATCCTGATCGACGGGGGCAGTACGAATAAGAATGAACTGGGAAAATATCAGCTGCTCCCATACTTGAAGAGCAGAGGGATTTCCAGACTGGACGGAATTTATGTTTCTCACACAGATGAAGATCATATCAGCGGGGTGCGGGAACTTCTGGAATTTGTTGAGAAAGATCTGACTTCTCTGCGCATAGAGAATCTGATCCTGCCCAAATGGAGCGATATTCAGGAGAATAAAAATTATCGGGAGCTGACAGAGCTGGCAGAGTCAGCGGGAGTCCGGGTGCTTACTATGAAAGCAGGAGATGAGATCAGATATGGAACTGTCAGACTGAAGGTTCTGTGGCCGGAGTCCACAGCATCAGGGAAGGAAGTAAATGAAGATGCGATGGTTCTGGAAATGATAAGCAAAGATTTCAAAGGGCTTTTTACCGGAGATATCGGAATGGTGACAGAAGAAAAACTGATACAGAATGGGTGTCTTGAAGATGTGGACTTCCTGAAAACTGCTCATCACGGTTCCAGATATTCTACAGGAGCAGAGTTTCTGGAAATCGTCAGACCGGAACTGGCTGTTGTTTCCTGTTCTGCAACAAACACATACGGGCATCCGTCGCCGGATACGCTGGAACGGCTGAAGAAGAGTGGAAGCAGAGTGCTGATCACCAGAGACTGTGGGGCGGTTACAATAGTCAATGGAAAATCTGTTTCTGCCTTTAACCGAATCAAGTAAGCCCCCTGTGGAGATGTGAAAAGCAATAAGCAGTAGGATTTTCAAAGTGGTTACGTTCACAGTAACTCAAAGCAAACAATGTTGTCATAATTATATACAGGTGTCTTGACACCTATATATCCGGGGAGTATAATTGCACAGACAAACGAAAATCAGGCATGATGTGAGGAAAGAAAGATGAAAGAACATTATGATGTCATTATTGTGGGAACAGGGGCAGCCGGACTGTACTGTGCGCTGAACCTTCCGGAGAAAATGAAAATCCTGCTTATCACCAAGCAGGAGGCAGACCAGTCAGATTCATTCCTGGCACAGGGCGGAATCTGTATGCTGCGCGGCGAAGATGACTATGAAAATTATTTTGAAGATACCATGCGGGCAGGACATTATGAGAATAATAAACGGGCAGTAGATCTGATGATCCGCAGCTCCAATGATATTATCAGAGATCTTCTGCGTTATCATGTGGATTTTGCAAGGGATGGTCTGGGAAATCTGGCATTTACCAGAGAGGGAGCACATTCCCAGCCAAGAATTCTTTTTCATGAGGATATTACAGGAAAAGAAATCACACAGACTCTCTTAACTGCTGCAAAAATAAAAGAAAATATTGAAATTTGTGAATATATGACTATGGTAGACCTGATCTCCAAAGACAATACAGTCTGCGGAATCATTGCAATGGACCGGAATGACCAGGCATTTCCTGTTTATTCTCAGTATGTGGTTCTTGCCTGCGGCGGAATCGGCGGGCTTTTTAAAAACTCTACCAACTTTTCGCATATTGCGGGAGATGGTGTGGGAATTGCAATGAAGCACCATGTGGAAATGGAAAATCTGGACTATATCCAGATTCATCCGACAACTCTCTATTCAAAGAAACCCGGACGGCGTTTCCTGGTTTCAGAATCAGTCAGAGGAGAAGGTGCTCTTCTGTATGATAAGAACGGACAGCGTTTTACAAACGAATTACAGCCGAGAGATCTGCTGAGCCAGAAGATTTTTGCCCAGATGGAAAAGGATGGAACAGAGTTTGTATGGGAAGATATGCGCCCTCTGGGAGAGAAAACAATTCTGGAACATTTTCCTCATATTTATGAACAATGCGTGGAAGAAGGTTTTGATCCGAGAAAAGAGCCAATCCCGGTTGTTCCGGCACAGCATTATTTTATGGGTGGGATCAAGGTAAATCTGGGAAGCAAAACTTCCATGAAGGGACTTTATGCGTGTGGAGAGACAAGTTGTAATGGTGTTCATGGAAGAAACCGTCTGGCAAGTAATTCTCTTTTGGAATCTCTGGTCTTTGCAAGAAAGGCTGCAGATGATATGATATTTGGACAGACACCGGAATATGTGCGGGCAGATGCAATTGATATGAATATGTATGAAAGCAGAGAAGAACTGCTTAATGCCTGCCACGAAACCGTATTAAAAGAAATTGAAAGGATGAAAAAGAGTCATGAATAGTATTACAATGAAAATGCAGGCAGACAAGCTGATCCGTATGGCGCTTCAGGAGGACATTACCAGTGAGGATGTTTCCACGAATGCAGTGATGCGAAGCGCAGTAAAAGGAACCGTAGATTTGATCGCAAAGGAAGACGGAATCATTGCCGGACTGGATGTATATGCGAGAGTATTCCAGATCCTGGATGAGAAAACAGAGATCAGTTTCAACTTTAAAGACGGTGATGCAGTAAAGAAGGGCGATCTTCTTGGAACAGTAACAGGAGATATCCGGGTGCTTCTTTCCGGAGAGAGAGTTGCCCTGAATTATCTCCAGAGAATGAGTGGTATCGCTACTTATACAAAACAGGTTTCAAAGCTTCTGGAAGGAAGTAAGGTAACACTTCTGGACACCAGAAAGACAACTCCGAACTGCCGTGTTTTTGAAAAATATGCTGTACGCATAGGCGGCGGATGCAACCACAGATATAATCTTTCTGACGGCGTACTGCTTAAGGATAATCATATCGGAGCAGCCGGAAGCGTAGCGAAAGCAGTAGCCATGGCAAAAGAATATGCACCATTTGTCCGTAAGATCGAGATTGAAGTAGAGACTATGGAACAGGTAAAAGAAGCAGTAGAAGCAGGAGCAGATATTATTATGCTTGACAATATGACACCGGAAATGATGAAAGAAGCAGTAGAGCTTATCGCAGGCCGGGCACAGACAGAATGCTCCGGAAATATCACAAAGGAAAATATCGCCAAAATCCTGGAAACAGGTGTGGATTTTGTTTCCAGCGGTGCACTGACACATTCTGCTCCAATCCTTGACATTTCCATGAAGAATCTTCATGCAATATAATAACATGGCAGCGAAGCTGTTTTGCAGCGGATAATTTGCTATAGGATTATATCGTGGAGAAAGGATGGGAAAGTATGAATACTGCTCAGAGAAGAACTGAAATTTTAAAGCTCCTTCAGCAGGAAGAAAAACCTGTGGCTGCCAGGGCGATGGCATCACAGTTCGGAGTAAGCAGACAGGTGATCGTGCAGGATATGGCTGTGATACGTGCATCTACACCGGGAATCCTGTCAACGACCAGAGGATATGTGTTGCAGCATGATAAAGATATTGCATGCACCAGGGAATTTAAAGTACGCCATGGGCAGGAGCATGCAGCGGAGGAACTGAATCTGATCGTGGACTGTGGCGGGCGAGTGAAAAATATCAGCATCAGCCACAGGGTTTATGGCCGTGTCACTGCAGAAATGGATATTCGTTCCAGACAGGATGTGAATGAATTTGTCCAGGCGATCAATAGCAGCCATTCCAGCGTATTAAGCAGTGCTACTTCCGGGTATCATTATCATCTGATAGAAGCATCCAGCCAGGAAAGGCTGGATCTGATCGGAGAACAGTTAAAGAAAGCAGGTTTCCTTGCACCACTTCAGCCATGGGAAAAGGAAAAACATCATAATATATAAGTAAGAAGGGATTCAGAAGATGACAATAGCAGAAATTCAGCAGGAAATCCTGCGAATGAAAAAAGAACAGGATATCTGTATTCTTGCACACGCATATCAGGGTCAGGAGATTCTGGAAGTGGCGGACTATACAGGAGATTCCTATGGCCTGAGTGTACAGGCGTCCAAAAGAGACTGCAGCGGTGTGATCATGTGCGGCGTGCGTTTTATGGCAGAAACCTGCAAGATTTTAAGCCCGAAGAAGAGAGTATGGCTTGCTAATCCTGTAGCCGGATGTCCCATGGCAGAGCAGTTGGATCTGGAAGGTCTGCGTGAATTAAAAGCACAGTATCCGGATTATGCAGTTGTCGCCTATATTAATACAACTTCAGAACTGAAAACAGAATGTGACGTATGCGTTACGTCCTCATCAGCAGTTGAAATCTGCAAAAGGCTGGAGCAGGATAAGATTTTATTTATTCCGGATCCGAACCTGGGACATTATGTGGCGGAAAAGCTTCCGGAGAAAACATTTGCATTTTATAAAGGCGGATGTCCGAGACATATCGTGGTCAGTGCAAAAGATGTAGAAAAAGCCCGCGCAACGCATCCGGATGCACTTTTCCTGGTACACCCGGAATGCCGTCAGGAAGTAGCAGAGCAGGCTGATTATGTAGGCTCCACCACAGGAATCATGGAATTTGCAAAGAAATCTGAACATAAAGAATTTATCATCGGAACAGAAAACAGCATTGTAGAGCATCTTCAGTTTGAATGTCCTGATAAGAAATTTTACCCGGTTGCAGTACAGCTTACATGCATGAATATGAAGGTTACCACCTTAATGGACATCTACAACTGCCTGAAAGGACAGGGCGGGGAAGAAATCCTCCTTCCGGAAAATATCATGGAAGGCGCCGGAAGATGCATTCACAGAATGGTGGAGCTGGGCGGCTGAATAATAATCTGAAATTTTCTGCTGGCTATTATGTCATGGAATTGATACAATAAAAGTAACGTTACTGAGAACAGTAACAAAGTAACTGCTCTGCAGTCTGATATCCTGGTATCTGTGAATAGAACAACAGATTGCTGAACAGTTACAGACAAAACAGCCTCAGGAGTAGAAAATTGAAAAACATACAGGCAGACATTAAATCAGGAAATTTTAAACAGGTGTATCTTCTCTATGGAGAGGAAGCATATCTGAAACAACAGTATAAACAGAATCTGGTAAAGGCACTGAATCCGGATGGGGATACTATGAACTTCAATCACTATGAAGGCAAGGGGATTGATGTAAAACAGTTGATCGACCTCTGTGAAACCATGCCATTTTTCGCAGAGCGCAGAGTTGTTTTGCTGGAAGATACAGGTTTTTTCAAAAATAAGTGTGAGGAACTGGCAGATTATATGAAAGAGCTGCCGGACTATCTGTATCTGGTTTTTGCAGAAACGGAAGTAGACAAGAGAAACCGCATGTACAAAGCAGTAAAAGCCTGCGGAAGTATTGCGGAATTTATCAGACAGGATGAAAAAACTCTGATGCGCTGGGCAGCAGGGATCCTGGGGAAAGCCGGAAAAAAGATCACCCAGAGAGATATGGAACTTCTGCTGACCAAAACAGGAACTGATATGGGGAATCTCAGGATGGAGATGGAGAAGCTTATCAGTTATACAGAAGGCAGGGATGTGGTGACTGCAGAGGATATTGAAGAAATCTGCACCACCCAGACAACCAACAGAATTTTTGATATGGTGCGTGCAGTAACAGAGAAAAATCAGAAGCGTGCACTGGAACTTTATTATGATCTGCTGACATTGAAAGAGCCACCGATGAGGATCCTGTTTCTTCTTGCGAAGCAGTATCGCCAGCTGCTGTTGGCAAAACAGTTTGCGGCAGCAGGACTTGCACAGACAGAAATAGCTTCGAAACTGGGAGTTCCCGGATTTGTTGTGAGAAACATTACAATATGTGCCAGAGCTTACACCATATCTGAACTGGAACAGGCAGTAAAAGATTTTGTGGATGCGGAAGAATCGGTGAAAACAGGACGCCTGGAAGATAAGCTGAGCGTAGAATTGCTGATCATTAAGTACAGCAGTAAAGTAAAATAGGAAAAACGGTAACTGCCGGATATTCTGGCAGTTACAAAAGATAATAACAAAAAAGACAGCCACATGACGGTGATGGCTGTCCTTTTTAATCATAAGCTTATAATTAAAAATTCAATCTATAATTAGTCAATGCTGTTAACAGCTTTAGCTAAACGGGCAACTTTTCTTGCGCAGTTGTTTTTATGATAAACACCTTTGGATGTAGCTTTGCTGATTGTGGAAACAGCATCCTTTAATGCTACTTCTGCAGCTGCCTTATCTTTATTTGCTACTGCTGCTTCAACTTTCTTCATAGAAGTTTTAACTGCAGATTTGATTGCTTTGTTTCTTGCTGCTTTAGTTCTGTTTACTAAAATTCTTTTCTTAGCAGATTTAATGTTAGCCAATTCGTACACCTCCAATTTAATTCGATAAAATATTATTATACTCCTGTCATAGAAACAGACACGGGCGCTCCTATGAACATGCTTATATATATTATCTCAAATAATCTTCCTTGTCAATACATATTTCCATAAAAAAAGCTAAAAATAGATATAAAAGATTGTTATAAGAACGGAGTAAACAGTAACAAATATTGAATGAAGTATGGAGGGAAAAGAGATGCTGGATAATTACGGAATAAGAACAGACCTGGCGCTGGAGGCAACCGAACGGTTTACAGAGGAAAACGTAGAAGTCCGGGGAGTGGAGATCCACGAAGATTATAATGAAGAGAAAGATATCCGTACCACTGTGGTAAAGATCACCACAGAAAACGGTGCCCGGACAATGGGACGGCCCCAGGGAAGCTATATTACGATAGAAGCTCCGGGGCTTTCTGTACATGATGAGGATTATCACAGAGAAATTTCCCTGGAAATCGCCCGTCATTTACAGAATGTGATCAATCTGGAGCGTGAGCTGTCCATTCTGGTAGTAGGTCTGGGAAATTCAGCGATCACAGCCGATTCCCTGGGGCCTCATGTGGTAGAAAATCTTCATATAACGAGACATATGATAAGAGAGTATGGCCTGCAGAGTCTTGGAAAAGAAAAAATGCACCGTATCAGCGGAATTATCCCGGGAGTAATGGCGCAGACAGGGATGGAGACATCTGAAATCATACAGGGAATCGTGGCAGAGACAAAGCCGGACATAGTGATTGCCATTGATGCGCTGGCAGCAAGAAGCACCAGACGCCTGAACCGTACAATTCAGATCACAGATACAGGAATCAACCCGGGTTCCGGTGTAGGCAATCACAGAGTGGGGCTTACAGAAGAAAATCTGCAGGTAAAAGTGATCGGGATCGGAGTACCCACCGTAGTAGATGCGGCAACTATCGTCCATGATTCCATGGCACACCTTCTGGAAGCTCTGGAAGAGGCAGAACAGAAAGAATTTCTGGAAGAAATGATATCTCCTCATCTTCACACCATGTTTGTAACTCCCAAAGATGTGGATGAGACAGTAAAATACCTGAGCTTCACAATCTCAGAAGGACTGAACATGGCGTTTGAGGAAATAGGCGGCTGACCGGAAAATTGTTCCGTCAGTGTGAACAGGGTATAAATGGGAAAACATGGACATAGGATAAGTCAAGAGGTGATCCATGTGACAAACTTTCAGAAAGCGTTCTGCATTCTGCTTAGCATGTGCTTTTTTGCCACTCTGGCAGTATTGCCGGGGACATTTTTTACAGGAGAAAATGTGTACAGGCATCTGCCTCTGTACCGCTTTCTGGAAAAAAGAGCTCATACGAGTTCCTGTGAAGATCTTGAAACCTATAAAAAAATAGCAGGAGAAAACGGAAAATATCTGGGAGAGCGTGCACAGTCCGAACAATTGCTGGCAGAAAAAAACGAATCTGAAGAATTACAGACACCAGAATCTACACCGGTACCGAAAGAAACAGCAATTCCTTCGAAAACAGTAAAATCAGCGAAAATATCAGAGTCAGCGAAAATATCAGAATCAGAACAAACTTCAAAAAAATCAGACAAGACACCTAAACCGAAAAAGATAACTGCGTCACCGGAAAATCATGAAACGGACAAATCACAGAAGCCGCAAGAGTCAGCAGCGCAGAATGACCAAAATATTCAGAACAGCACAGAAACCATTGCTGCTGCAGTTCCTCATCCAATAATCGACCTGTCCCCCGAAAAACTGGCAGATTATAATTATCTTCTGGGACAATTCTATATCGTAGATTCCAACACAGAAGCAGATGCCGTACAGATTAATGCCGGGGATTTTCTGAAACAGGACTTAAAAATTACCAAAGAAACCGATACCCCTCAGATTCTGATCTATCACAGCCATTCGCAGGAAACCTTCGCAGATTCCAGAGAAGGGGAAGAATCCGACACGATTGTAGGAGTAGGAGATTATCTGACACAGCTTCTCACAGAAAACTACGGTTATCAGGTAGTCCATCTCAAAGAGCAGTTTGACATGGCAGGCGGTGAACTGGACCGCAGCGCTGCTTATGATTATGCCCGCGATTATCTGGAACCTTATCTTCAGGAAAACCCGGATATCCAGGTGATCATAGACCTGCACCGGGACGGCGTCCCTGAAGACCGGCATCTTGTAACAGAGATCAATGGAAAACCCACAGCTCAGATCCTTTTTTACAATGGACTGAGTTATACGACATCCAAAGGTTCCCTGGACTATCTGCCAAATCCATACATACAGCAAAATCTGGCATTCTCCTTTCAGCTGGAATACCAGGCAGCCCAATACTATCCTCAATTTTACCGGGGAATTTACCTTGCAGGTTACCGCTACAATCTCCACCTCCGTCCCCGCTCCCTTCTTCTGGAAGCCGGAGCCCAGACCAACACTGTCCAGGAAGTAAAAAATGCCATGGAACCATTTGCCGACATCTTAGACAAGGTACTGCAAGGATAAATTCTATAGCAATTCCATAAAATAATGCAATCAAGACAGTTCAGCAGAGTGCGAAGGACAAGGAAGATACCTGCAGGCGTGCCGACGCACGGCAAAGATAATAATTACCAGGATGTTTCTGTGCGTCCATGTAGATAAATAGATGACAAACCCTTCCCCCATATGTTATAATACAAAATTAGCAAACCCATCAATTATAGTATATAAGAAAGAACTCAGGAGGGAATTCCTTAATGATAGACCAGAGCAAAATCAGAAATTTCTGTATTATTGCACACATAGACCACGGCAAATCCACTCTTGCCGACCGAATCATCGAAATGACCGGCACTCTGACAGAACGTGAAATGCAGTCACAGGTACTGGACAACATGGAACTTGAAAGAGAACGTGGAATCACCATTAAATCTCAGGCAGTACGAATCGTATACAAAGCCAAAGACGGCGAAGAATACATCTTCAACCTGATCGACACCCCCGGCCATGTAGACTTCAATTACGAAGTATCCCGAAGCCTTGCAGCCTGCGACGGTGCAATCCTGGTAGTAGATGCAGCTCAGGGAATCGAAGCCCAGACATTGGCAAATGTATATCTTGCCCTTGACCATGACCTGGATGTCCTTCCGGTCATCAACAAAATCGACCTGCCAAGTGCAGAACCGGATCGTGTGGTAAATGAAATCGAAGATGTCATCGGCCTTGAAGCCCATGACGCACCAAGGATTTCTGCCAAAACAGGACTTAATGTAGAAGAAGTCCTGGAACAGATCGTAACAAAGATCCCGGCACCTCATGGCGATGTAGATGCACCATTAAAAGCCCTGATCTTTGACTCCATTTATGATGCATACAAAGGCGTTATCGTATTCTGCCGTGTCATGGATGGCCGTGTGAAAAGAGGCACCCAGATCCATATGATGGCAACTGGCTTCACCACAGAAGTTGTGGAAGTCGGATACTTTGGTGCAGGACAGTTCATTCCATGCGAGGAACTGACAGCAGGCATGGTAGGATACATCACTGCGAGTATTAAAAACCTTGGTGACACTCGTGTAGGTGATACAGTTACAGATAAGGAAAGACCATGTGCAGAAGCACTTCCGGGCTATAAGAAAGTAAACCCTATGGTATACTGCGGATTATACCCGGCAGATGGTGCCAAATACGGTGATCTGAGAGATGCTCTTGAGAAGCTTCAGCTCAATGACGCCTCTCTGTTCTATGAACCGGAGACATCTGTAGCCCTTGGCTTTGGTTTCCGATGTGGTTTTCTGGGATTGCTCCATCTTGAGATTATTCAGGAGCGTCTGGAAAGAGAATACAACCTTGATCTTGTGACCACAGCTCCCGGTGTTATTTATAAAGTATACAAAACTAACGGCGAAGTTATCAATCTGACAAACCCAAGCAATCTGCCGGATCCATCAGAGATTGAATACATGGAAGAACCAATGGTAAATGCCGAGATCATGGTAACAACTGAATTTATCGGTGCCATTATGGATCTTTGCCAGGAACGAAGAGGGCAGTATCTGGGAATGGATTATATGGAAGAAACACGTGCGCTTCTGAAATATAAGCTGCCGTTAAATGAGATTATCTATGATTTCTTTGATGCCCTCAAATCCCGCTCCAGAGGCTATGCTTCTCTGGATTACGAACTCTGCGGATATGAGCGCAGCGAGCTTGTGAAACTGGATATTCTGGTAAACAAAGAAGAGGTGGATGCTCTTTCCTTTATCGTGCATGCAGATACAGCATATGAGAGAGGCCGTAAGATGTGCGAGAAATTAAAAGACGAGATTCCCCGCCAGCTTTTTGAGATTCCGATCCAGGCAGCTGTCGGAAGCAAGATTATTGCCAGAGAGACAGTCAGAGCCATGCGTAAGGATGTACTTGCCAAATGTTACGGCGGTGATATTTCCCGTAAGAAGAAACTTCTGGAGAAACAGAAGGAAGGTAAGAAACGTATGCGTCAGGTAGGCAATGTGGAGATTCCGCAGAAAGCATTTATGAGTGTATTGAAACTGGATGATAAATAAAGTATGAATGGTAACTATTCGGCAGCCTGCTGTCCAGATAACTGTGAAGGTACTGAACAGTTATCTGTGAATAGTGCTCATCTCAACAGAAGGTTAAAATATTGAAGAAAATGATTAAGCGAAAAACAGTTATACTATGTATGTTATTGCTTGGAATTTCTGTCTCCGGATGTGGGAAAACCAGGGAGGTAGATGAAGCGTCCTCCAAAGTGATCCAGATCAGTGTTGCGCCGGAAGAGACAAGTCCCACTCCGGCACCGGATCAGGTAGCTTCCGCAGCAGTTACCACCAATGGTAATCTGACAATGGTAAATACGTATCTGGCAGAGCAGGATGCAGCAGGTATCTCATCTGCGGAAAGTTCAGACAGCCAAAGTGATGCCGACAGTACAGATAACAGTGTCGACTCAGCAGATAACAATGAGCAAGACAGCAGTACATCAGATACTGAGGAATAGAAAACAGGTCATAACAGGAGCAGATTACAATGGAGAGAAGGAATATCACAGATTCTCCCATGGAAATCTATGTCCACATTCCATTTTGCATAAAAAAATGTGATTACTGTGATTTCCTTTCCGGTCCGTCAGGTCCAAAGGAGCAGGCTGATTATGTAGATGCTCTGCTTGAAGAAATCAATGCAGCAGAAGAAGGAAAAGGAAGGAGTGTATCCTCTGTATTTATTGGAGGGGGCACTCCTTCTGTTTTGGATGAGAGATTCATAGGAGAAATTTTAAATCATATAAGACGAAAATTTCAGATTGCGGATCATGCTGAGATTACCATAGAAGTAAACCCGGGGACTGCAGACAGAAACAAACTGCAGGCATACAGAACATATGGAATCAACCGCCTGAGCATAGGTTTACAGTCGCCGGATGACAGAGAACTGAAGATCCTTGGAAGAATCCACAATTATGAGCAGTTTCTGGAGACTTACAGAAGTGCAAGAGAGGCAGGGTTCGACAATATCAATATTGATCTGATGAGTGCGATCCCGGATCAGACTTATGAAGGATGGATCCACAATCTTCGCACTGTTGCAGGACTGGATCCGGAACATATTTCCGCATACAGCCTGATCATTGAGGAGGGCACACCTTTTGCATCGCGGACGCTGAATTTGCCGGATGAAGATGCGGAGTACAATATGTATGAGGCAACAGCACAGATTCTGAGAGAATATGGCTTTGAGCAGTATGAGATTTCCAATTACGCAAAGAAAGGCAGAGAATGCAGGCATAACGTGGGCTATTGGATCCGACAGGATTATCTGGGGTTTGGCCTGGGAGCTTCCTCTCTTTATGGAAAGGAACGTTTTGCCAATACACAGGATATGAAAAAATATCTGGAAAACAGCAGAACTCCGGAAAAAATAAGAGAAAAAGAGCCGCCCCTCACCAGAGAGGATGAGATGGCGGAGTTCATGTTTCTGGGACTTCGTATGACCAGAGGAATCGCAAAAGCTGAGTTTGAGCGGCAGTTTGGCAGTGAAATAGATGCAATATACGGGGATGTTCTGAGAAAATATAAGTCAATGGGACTGCTTTTGGAAGAAAACGGAAGGATTTTTCTGAGCAGAGAAGGAATCCATGTAAGCAATTCCGTTATGGCGGATTTTTTGCCGTAAACGCCTTGACGAACAAATGTTCCTGTATTATACTGATGCCATGAGGATTGCGGGGCAGCGAAACTGCGCACAATCCATGAATATCATAACATACGAAAAAGGTGTAACTGTCAAGGTAAGAAACAGTTATTATTTATAAATGAGAAACAGGAGGCCCACAATGGCAGCAGATACAACGAAGAAGCACTTTATCAGGATCAGAGGTGCCAATGTTAATAATCTTAAGAATTTAAGTGTGGATATTCCCAGAGACAAGTTTGTAGTATTTACAGGACTGAGTGGCTCCGGTAAATCTTCACTGGCTTTTGATACCATCTATGCAGAGGGACAGCGTCGTTATATGGAATCTCTCTCTTCCTATGCAAGACAGTTCCTGGGACAGATGGAGAAGCCGGATGTGGAGAGCATCGAAGGTCTGCCGCCGGCCATTTCCATTGATCAGAAATCTACCAACCGCAATCCCCGTTCCACAGTAGGAACAGTGACAGAAATCTATGATTATTTCCGACTTCTGTATGCCAGAGTGGGAATCCCTCATTGTCCGAAGTGCGGAAGAGAGATTAAGAAGCAGACAGTTGACCAGATGGTAGACAGTATCATGTCTTTTCCGGAGAGAACGAAGATCCAGCTTCTGGCGCCTGTTGTGCGGGGGCGCAAGGGAACTCATGCAAAGCTTCTGGAGCAGGCAAAGAGAAGCGGATATGTACGTGTGCAGATTGACGGAAACCTGTATGAGCTTTCCGAGGAGATCAGTCTGGACAAGAATATCAAGCATAATATAGAGATTGTGGTAGACCGTCTGATCGTGAAGCCCGGGATTGAGAAAAGACTCTCAGATTCCATTGAGACAGTGCTGGATCTGGCAGAGGGCCTTCTGATGGTAGATACTATGGATGGAAATATTCACAATTTCAGCCAGAGTTTTTCCTGTCCTGACTGTGGTATCAGTGTAGATGAGATCGAACCGAGAAGCTTTTCTTTCAATAATCCTTTTGGCGCCTGTCCGGACTGTCTGGGACTTGGGTATAAAATGGAATTTGATATTGATCTGATGATCCCGGATAGATCTCTGAGTATCCTGGATGGTGCCATTGTGGTCACAGGATGGCAGTCCTGCACAAATGAGGGAAGCTTTTCCAGGGCAATCCTGGATGCTCTTTCCAGAGAATATGATTTCAGCCTGGCAACACCTTTTGAGGAGTATCCGGAGAAGATACAGGACATTCTGATCAACGGAACTAATGGACATTCTGTAAAGGTTTACTATAAAGGGCAGCGCGGAGAGGGCGTTTACGATGTGGCGTTTCCGGGGCTGATCCGAAATGTGGAGCAGCGTTACAGAGAGACAGGCTCTGATGCCATGAAGCAGGAGTATGAATCTTTCATGCGCATTACTCCATGTAAAACCTGTAAAGGTCAGAGACTGAAGAAGGAATCACTGGCTGTGACTGTGGCGGATAAGAATATTTATGAGGTCACCAATCTTTCCATAGAGAAGCTGAAAGCCTTTCTGGCGGATATGCAGCTCTCCGAGCAGCAGCAGCTTATCGGCAGACAGATTCTGAAGGAAATCAGGGCAAGGGTAAGTTTCCTGTCAGATGTAGGACTGGATTATCTTTCATTGGGACGTGCGACAGGAACTCTTTCCGGCGGCGAGGCGCAGAGAATCCGTCTGGCTACCCAGATTGGTTCCGGGCTGGTAGGAGTTGCCTATATTCTGGATGAACCGAGTATCGGACTTCACCAGAGGGATAATGACAGACTTCTTGGTTCTCTGATGAAACTGCGTGATCTTGGAAACAGCCTGATCGTTGTGGAGCATGATGAAGATACCATGCGTGCCGCAGACTGTATTGTAGATATAGGTCCCGGTGCAGGGGAGCATGGCGGACAACTGGTTGCCATGGGAACTGCAGAGGATTTGATGAAGAATGAGGATTCCATCACAGGAGCTTATCTGAGCGGAAAATTAAAAATTCCGGTACCTTTGGAGAGACGGAAGCCAACCGGTTTTCTTACTGTCAAGGGGGCGGCAGAGAATAATCTCAAGAATATCGATGTGAAGATACCTCTTGGGATCATGACCTGTATCACAGGAGTTTCGGGCTCAGGTAAGAGCTCTCTGATCAATGAGATTCTTTATAAACGCCTGGCAAGAGATCTGAACCGGGCAAGAGTGATTCCGGGAAAACATAAGGATATTCTGGGAACAGACCAACTGGATAAGGTTATCAATATTGACCAGTCACCTATTGGCCGTACTCCACGTTCCAATCCTGCGACTTATACCGGGGTATTTGACCAGATCAGAGATCTTTTTGCAGCAACAGCAGATGCCAAGGCAAAAGGATATAAGAAAGGACGATTCAGTTTTAATGTAAAGGGCGGAAGATGTGAGGCATGCAGCGGTGACGGTATTATCAAGATTGAGATGCATTTCCTTCCGGACGTATATGTACCATGCGAGGTCTGCAAAGGTAAGAGATATAACAGAGAAACCCTGGAAGTAAAGTATAAGGATAAGAATATTTACGATGTGCTGAATATGACGGTGGAGGAAGCACTGACTTTTTTTGAGAATGTTCCTTCTATTAAAAGAAAGATACAGACTCTTTATGATGTAGGACTTTCCTATATCCGGCTGGGACAGCCGTCCACAGAGCTTTCCGGAGGAGAGGCACAGAGGATCAAGCTTGCCACAGAGCTGAGCAAGCGCAGCACAGGTAAGACTATCTACATTCTGGATGAGCCTACCACAGGTCTGCATTTTGCGGATGTGCATAAGCTGGTGGAGATTCTGAAACGATTATCGGAGGGCGGTAATACAGTAGTTGTGATCGAGCATAATCTGGATGTGATTAAGACCGCAGATTATATCATTGATATCGGACCGGAGGGTGGAGACCAAGGAGGTACCGTAGTTGCTCAGGGAACTCCTGAGGAGGTGGCACAGTCACCGGTTTCCTATACCGGAAAATATGTAAAGAAATATCTGAAATAATCTTGAAATCATATTGCAGGACTTTCTTTTTAAATGGAAGTTGTATATAATAGAAGAGATTATTTATAGCAATTCTCGTAAATAATATATTTTGATCCGGCTTATCAGGATGTGAAGCCCTGTTGGACTGTTTTGATCGCATTATTTTATGGAGTTGTTATAACTAAACCGGATAAGTCCCCGGTAGAGACTGTAAAAAGTAATGATCAGTTGAAGGGGATGAGGAGAACGTAAGAACAGAAAGGGGATTTCCATGCCGACAAGTGATATTGGGATTGACCTGGGAACCAGGAACAGTCTGGCTTATTCTACAGGAAAGGGGCTTGTGCTAAATGAGCCTTCGATCGTAGTTTATGATAAAAATACAGAGAAGATACGTGCGATCGGTGAAGAAGCCCGTCTGATGGAAGGGCGCATTACTTCAGATATGGAGATCATCCGTCCCATCAGACAGGGCGTGATCGTTGATTATACAGTTACAGAGAAGATGTTGAAATACTTTATATCCAGAGCAATAGGAAGAAGAGCTTTCCGCAAGCCCAGGATCAGTATCTGTGTTCCCAGTGGAATTACAGAGATTGAGAAAAAGGCAGTGGAGGAAGCAACCTATCAGGCTGGTGCCAGAGATGTCTATATGGTGGAGGAACCTATAGCTGCGGCAATCGGAGCCGGGGTGGATGTGACCAAGCCCTTTGGAAATCTGGTCGTAGACATTGGAGCCGGAACTTCGGATGTTGCGGTTATCTCTCTTGCGGGGGTTGTGGTTTCGGCTTCTGTGAAAGTTGCAGGGGACACTTTTAATCAGGCTATACTGAACTATGTGAGAAAGAATCATGGACTTTTTATCGGAGAAGATATGGCAGAGAAGATCAAAATTCAGATTGGTACGGCTATAGAGGAATCAAATCCGAGAACAATGGAAGTAAAGGGGAGAAATGTGATCACCGGTCTGCCGAAGACAGTGACACTTACCTCAGAAGAAATACGTGTGGCGTTAAAGGATGCTACAAGCCAGATTGTGGAGACTGTTCATGGAATTCTGGAAAAGACACCGCCGGAACTGGCTGCGGATATTGTAGACAGAGGAATCGTACTTACAGGCGGCGGTGCCCTTCTTCATGGGATGGATACACTGATCGAGCAGAGAACCGGAGTAAGTACACTGACTGTTCAGGATGCAATGAGCGTGGTCGCAGTGGGAACCGGTAAGTATGCAGAGGTAATGGCACGTTTTGACGGATAAAGCAGGAGGTACTGCACAGTGCAGTGCCTTTTTGCGTTGTCAGAGGCTCAAAGAAGCAGGAGGTGTGGAGAAAAGCACATGAGTGAAACTGTCACAGGATACATAGATCATGTTATTTTCAGAAATGAAGATAACGGATATACAGTTATGGTACTGAAAGGTACAAAAAAAGAGGAAGAGCTGACCTGCGTGGGAAGTTTCCCTGCGATCACACAGGGGGCATCTATTGAAGCAACCGGAGTATATATCCATCATCCGGTATATGGCAAACAGTTTCAGATCAGTTCTTTTACAGAGAAGATGCCGGAGGATACATATGGAATAGAACGTTATCTGGGTTCGGGCGCCATCAGGGGAATCGGTGCTGCACTGGCTGCCAGGATCGTGCGGAAGTTTGGAGATGACACACTCCGTATCGTAGAAGAAGAGCCGGAGCGGCTTGCAGAGGTAAAGGGGATCAGTGAGAAAAAAGCCCGGGAGATCGCTGCGCAGGTAAGTGAGAAGGCAGAGATGCGAAAAGTAATGATCTTTCTGCAGAAATATGGGATTTCCCTGAACCTGGGCGCAAAGATTTATCAGAAATATAAGGAATCTGTCTATACGATCCTTCAGGAGAATCCTTACAGACTTGCGGAAGATATTTCCGGTGTGGGATTTAAGATTGCTGATGAGATTGCTGCCAGAGTCGGTATTCACGCAGACTCAGATTACAGAATCCGCAGCGGAATGCTGTATACTCTTCTGCAGGCTTCGGGAGAAGGACATACTTATCTTCCGAGGGAACAGTTATTTACAAGATGTGCCAGACTTCTGGGAGTGGATGAATCCTATATGGAGAAACATCTTATGGATATGGTTATTGACAGGAAGCTGGTGCTGAAAGAAAAAAGCGGAGAAACTATCGTTTATCCGGCACAGTATTATTATCTGGAACTGAACACTGCCAGGATGCTTAATGAACTGAATATTGTGTGTCCTGAGGATAAAGAGCTTGTCAGGCACAGAATTGAGCTGATCGAGAAAGAGACAGGAACTGTTCTGGATGAAATGCAGAAGAAAGCAATCACTGAAGCAGCGGATCATGGACTCTTTATTCTTACAGGAGGCCCCGGTACAGGTAAAACGACAACGATCAATGCGATCATCCGCTTTTTTGAGGGAGAAGGTGCAGAGATTCGGCTGGCTGCACCTACCGGACGTGCTGCAAAGAGAATGACAGAGACTACCGGATATGAGGCGCAGACAATTCACCGTCTGCTGGAACTGAATGGAATGCCGGAAGAAGAGAGGGACGGGCATTCAGCTAAATTCGAGAGGAATGCACAGAATCCGCTGGAGGCAGATGTGATCATTATTGATGAAATGTCTATGGTGGATATTCATCTGATGCATTCTCTTCTTCTTGCAGTGGTAGCAGGAACCAGACTGATCCTTGTGGGGGACGAGAATCAGCTTCCGAGTGTAGGCCCGGGCAATGTGCTGAGAGATATTATCCGAAGCAGATGTTTCTCTGTAGTGGAACTGACTAAGATATTCAGACAGGCATCAGAGAGTGATATTGTTGTAAATGCTCATAAGATAAATAAGGGAGAACAGGTTCAGATCAATAATAAGAGCAGGGATTTCTTTTTTCTGAAGAGATATGATGCAGATATCATTATAAGAGTAGTGATCGCGCTGATCCAGGAGAAACTGCCGCGCTATGTAGATGCCAAACCCTTTGAGATACAGGTACTGACACCTATGAGAAAGGGACTTCTGGGAGTAGAGCGGCTGAACCAGATCCTGCAGAGATACCTGAATCCGCCGGAAGACGGGAAATCCGAGAGGGCGGTTGGAGACCGGCTGTTCCGCACAGGGGACAAGGTCATGCAGATCAGAAATAATTATCAGATGGAATGGGAAATCCGGGGACGATATGGGGTTGTCATTGAGAAAGGCGTGGGAGTATTTAACGGAGACACCGGAATCCTCAGGGAAATCAATGAATTTGCTGAGACAGCAGAAGTGGAATTTGAGGATGGACGTTTTGCAATGTACTCGTTCAAACAGCTGGAGGAACTGGAACTTGCATATGCTATTACAATCCACAAGTCTCAGGGATCTGAGTATCCGGCAGTCATACTTCCATTACTTTCCGGACCACAGATGCTTTTAAACAGGAACCTTCTTTATACCGCAGTTACCAGAGCAAGAAAATGTGTGACGGTTGTGGGAAACGAGGAGACCTTTGCAGAGATGATACACAATGAAAAACAGCAGAAGAGATACAGTGCACTGGATGAACGGATCAGAGAACTGAGTGAGACTACAGGGGATAATAATACAGATGGTGAAGAATGATATTGCAGACTGTGATCTGATGACTGAATAATAACAGAGAAAAAATTTATTCCGATAATATGAGAAAAACAGAAATACAGAGGATAGCAAAACAAAGAGTAAAATAGTGGAAGGAAATGGAAATGAAACGGTTTCTGAACATGGTAGCTGATATTTTTTACCCGAGATGCTGTCCGGTCTGTCAGAAAATACTGGCAGATCAGCGAAGGATGATCTGTCCGGAATGCGAGAAAGAACTTCGTCCGATTGGTCATCCCAGATGTTATAAATGTGGAAAACCCATAGAAACAGGGGAATACTGCAGAGACTGTCAGAAACACAGGCATGTGTATGAACAGGGAAGAGGTATTTTTGTCTATGATGGCATAATGAGAAGATCTGTTACCAGATATAAGTACTATGGATGCAGAGAATACGGTGATTTTTATGCCAGAGCAATGTATCGATATGCGCAGAAAGAATTGCGGGAATGGAAGCCGGATCTGATTGTGCCGGTTCCCGTACACAGGTCGAAGGAGCGGCAGAGAGGTTTTAATCAGGCTGCATATCTGGCGGAGAAACTCGGTCATTATACCGGGATTTCCACAGATGTCAATATTGTGCAGAAAGTTTTAAAGACAAAGTCGCAGAAAAAACTGAATGCTTTGCAGAGAAGAAAAAACCTGGAAAAAGCGTTCTGCGTGACCGGAGATGTCAGGGGAAAGAATATCCTGGTGATAGATGATGTGTATACAACAGGAAGTACGATCGATGCAATGGCCGGATGCCTGAAGAGAAAAGGTGCCGGAAATGTTTATTTTCTTACGGTTTGCATAGGCAGGAGATAAGAAAAAATACTTTTCATACATAATGATATATGTTACAATTAATCTGTATGATTATATGAATGATATCAGGTTGTTGCTGAGAACAGAGTGAACAGTAATAGCGGATTATAGCAAAAGGAAAAGCATACAGTAAGGAGTAATTTATGTTAAATGAAGAGAAGATAAAAATCATGAATAAACTTGCCATGTATGAACAGGGTGAAGGAAAGAAATATCTTCCGGTCAGCAGGTACTACCGTAGTGATTATATCGGACTTGCCATGATTAAGAATTTTTTCCTTGTTACGATTGGGTATTGCCTGATTCTGGCCGGTATCGCAGCATATTTTGCTGAATATCTGATAGATAATGTTCATAAGATGAACCTTGTTTCACTGGGCGTGGAAGTTATTCTGGGGTATGTGGCAGTGCTGGTACTGTTTTCTGTCCTGACATATATCCAATATACGGTGAAATACCACAAAGCAAAGAAAAGTGTGAAAAATTATTATGAAGAACTTACACAATTAAGTAAAATCTACGGTCGCGAAGATAAAAAATCTTCAGCCAGAGGAGTTACAGGAGGATATAAAAAATGACAGCATTACTCGAATTAAAACAGCGAATAAAGAATTTATACAGCCAGTATGAGATTTATATCCTGCCTGTCTTACGTTTCGTTCTGGCAATGGTTTATTTCATATGGATCAATACCAATATGGGATATATGAAGCAGATCGATAATATATTTATTGTTCTGATCCTTGCACTGATCTGTTCCATTCTTCCTTCAGGTGTAATGATTTTTGTAGGATTTGCCCTGATGGTCGCACATGGTTATGCACTGGGGATAGAAGTTGCAGGTTTTATGCTTGTGCTGATCCTGTTTATGGCAATTCTCTTCCTGAGATTCAGTTCAGACAATAATTTAGTACTTGTATTTACACCGCTTTCCTTTGGGTTCAGTGTTCCGACGCTTCTTCCTATCGGAAGCGGACTTTTGTGCAATGCGTTTTCTGCGCTTCCTGCAGGCTGCGGAGTGATTATTTACTATTTTATCCGTTTTATACGTGTACAGCATAAACTTCTGGAGAACTCGGATGTTGCCATAGCTGACAAATTAAAACTTCTGACAGATGGAATCGTGCAGAACTGGGGAATGTGGATCACAGTGATTGCCTTTATCGCAGTGATTCTGCTGGTGAATCTGATACGTACCCGCTCTTTTGACTATGCATGGAGAATTGCCATTATTGCAGGTGGAGTTGTGTATGTTCTGATGATTATTGCAGGTGGATTTTATTTTAGACTGGATATTGATGTTGTTACGCTGATCATTTATACAGTGATCTCTGTGGTGATAGGATTACTTCTTGAATTCTTTGTATTTGGTGGTGACTATACCCGTACCGAGAGACTGGAATATGAGGATGATGAATATTATTATTATGTAAAAGCAGTGCCGAAAGCCTGTGTCACAACATCTGAAAGAAGTATAAAGAAGATTAACGGAAGTTCTGCAAAGGATGAAAGACCGGCACAGGATAACGTTGTTTCTTATGCGAATCCTATTTTTCATGGTGATGAGAAAGCAGTGACGACAGATGAGGCTGCAGCACCTGTAGAGAGAAAGAAAGATATTGACAGCGTGGATTTTGAGAAGAAACTGGAAGAATCATTAAAAAATCTGTAAAAAGCAGTTTCCGGTAACGATGAGACAAAATCGTTACTGTGAACGGAGTGAACAGTAACACAAAATCCACTGAAAACATTTTCAACGATAAGGTATATAAAAATGATAAGGAAAGGAGAGCCATATGCAGGAATTTTCAGGAAATTTGATAGAGACATTATCAAGACTGGCATTTCCTAAGATTGGGATTATAGATATCATACAGATTGCACTGATCGCTTTTTTTGTATATCAGTTCATGGTATGGATCAAATATACTCATGCATATACACTTCTGAAAGGAATACTGGTCGTTCTCCTCTTCATTCTGATCGCGTATATTTTCAGGATGAATACGATTCTGTGGATTTTTTCAAATCTGGCAAGTACACTGATCGTAGGTGTGATCGTTATTTTTCAGCCGGAGCTCAGAAAAGTTCTGGAACAGCTTGGACAAAAGCGGATCATGGCTTCACTGATACCTTTTGATGCAGGTAAAGAGGTGAAGGAAAGATTTACGGATAAAACCATCAGTGAGCTGGTCAAAGCATGTTTTGATATGGGAGAAGTTAAGACCGGAGCACTGATCGTAATTGAGCAGAATGAGCTGCTGACCGATTATATAAGAACAGGTATTAATCTGGATGCAATCCTTACCAGTCAGCTTCTGATCAATATATTTGAACATAACACACCACTTCATGACGGAGCTGTTATTGTAAGAGAGAACAGGATTGTGGCTGCAACATGCTATCTTCCACTGTCTGATAATATGGAACTGAGCAAACAGCTTGGAACGCGGCACAGGGCAGGTGTGGGGATCAGTGAGCAGACAGATTCTGTTACGATCATTGTATCAGAGGAAACCGGTCAGGTATCTGTAGCGCAGGGAGGAAAGCTGACCAGAGGTGTAAACAGTGCAAAACTCAGAGAAATCCTGGTCAGAGCGCAGAATAAGCAGGTTGTAGACAACAGCAAACTTCGCCATTTACTGAAAGGAAGAGTGAAGCATGAAGAAGCGAAAAATAACAGATAATATACCTCTGAAAATCATGTCTGTCGCAATAGCTGTTGTGCTATGGCTGATCGTTGTAAATATAGATAATCCGACAGGAACCAATTACTATACGCTCAATGATGTGGAACTGATCAACAAGGAATATGTGGAATCTTCAGATACCATCGGTAAGATGTGTATGCCGGAACAGAACCAGGATTCCATAAAAGTTGCGATCACTGCAACTAAGAAGATCAGAGACAAGATTAAAGTCACAGACATCTCTGCGGTAGCTGATCTTCAGCAGGCGGTAAGCCTGGATACAAATCCGGTTATGGTTCCTATTACCGTTACCTGTTCTGTACCGGGGGTATCTCCCAGTGATATCAAAGTTACTCCTCAGAATCTCAGTGTAAATCTTGATGAAAAAGAGACACAGGAGTTTGTGGTAAATGTCAGCAGAGGTGATACGAAACCGGGCAAAGATTATGAAGTAGGAAGTCTGACTGCCAGTCCGGAGAAAGTAAGGATTACAGGCCCGAAGACGCTGATCAATAAAATAGATAAGGTAAATGCTTCCATTGAACTGGATGGGAATACAGAGGATTTTACACAGGATGTAAACCTTACGATCATTGATAAGAATCAGGAGGTACTTACCGATTCTGAAATGAATTCATTGCGGATTGAGAATAATGCAAAAGTAACAGTGACTGCCAAATTATGGAAAATCCGTCAGGGAGTGCAGATATCTGCAGATTATGTAGGGACACCGGCTGAAGGATATCAGGTTGGGGCTGTGAGAACAGTGCCGGATACGATCAGTGTAGCAGGCAGTGCAGAAGGTCTTGAAAGTCTTGCGGATAATAATAATGTGATCACTATACCGGAAGACAGTATTGATATTTCCGGTGAATCCGAAGATGTGGAGAAAAAAATCAGTCTTACGAATCTTCTGCCGGACAATGTGAAACTTACCAGTGACTCCAGTGAAGATGTATGGGTAACTGTAAGTATTCTTCCGGCCGGAAGCAGAGAGTTTGAATTTCCGACTAAGAATATAGAGGTTAAGAATAAACCGAAAGATCTGCAGGTAACATTTGAGACTGCACAGATAGAAGTGCGGATCAAATCAGATAACAAAGATCTGGATGATCTGAATAATGACAAAGACATTAAGGCATCTATAGATCTGGATGGCAAAAAAGAAGGAAGTTATGAAGTCCCGGTTGAGATAGTCTTGCCGGATGGTTATGAGACAGTGGAAGATGTGACTACGGAAGTAGTGATTTCATCAGGGACTGCTGTTGATGACAGTAAGGAAAACAAGGAATAAAAGAATTCTCCACTTACAGAAGGGGTAGTAACAATATAAGAGGAACAGTGAAATGGTCAGTAAAAAAGTGACAGTTAAAAATCCCACAGGTCTTCATCTGAGACCTGCGGGGATTTTGTGCAATGAGGCAATGAAATACCAGTCACAGATAACATTTGTCTACGATGGGGGCATGGCAAATGCAAAGAGTGTATTGAGTGTACTTGGTGCATGCGTAAAATGCGGAAATGAGATAGAACTTACCTGTGAAGGTGTTGATGAACAGGAAGCCCTGGATCATCTTGTTACTGCTATTGATAGCGGCCTTGGCGAGTAGAAAGCTGCTGTGCACAAACAGAGTGAACAGTAACCATAAAGTAACATGACTAAAAGAGGAGGAACTTATTGTGAAAAGAAGATTAGTTGCGGTTACATTGAGTCTTATTATGACAATGGCAACTGTCAGTGAAGCAGGTGCTGCTGCATTTACTTCACCTGATACAGCTCCGGCTGTTGCCACACAGACAGATGCAGAAAAAGTAAATGTTACAGAAGAAACTTCTGAAACAGGAACTTCTGAAACAGAAACCTCTGAAACAGAAGCAGACGCTTTTTCAGATGGAGATGATGGGACAGCAGTACCATCACAGGAACAGACAGACGACGCATTTACAGCGGGAACGGATACGGCTGCTGCATTGCCGGACGAGACGCCGTCAACAGCAGATGCTACGGATGCCGTTGGAGCCGCTGTAGTGAAAGCTGAGGACTGGGTAAGCACAGAGAATGGCTTTAAACTGCGCAAACCTGCAAAAAATCAGGATACAGCAAATACAGATGATCAGGAAGCAGCAACAGTAGCACTACCCGATGAGGAGATGCCGTCTGAGACTGACGGATTCTCAGGAGATCAGACAGAATCATCTGAAACAGCAGTGGCTGAAACAGATACAACAGCTGTGACAGCAGAGGTTACAGCAATGGAAACACCAGCAGCAACGGATACAGTGTCTGTAACAAATGAAGAATTTTATACAGCGGCAGACGGAATTGTAAAGATCAGCACAGAGTATAAAGGGGAAACCCATACAGGATATTATCTGTTTGATGAAGAGGGAATCCTTGTAACTGGACAGGCTGAGGTAAAAGAAAAATCTTCAGCTGATGAAGAACCGACATCAGATGCAGCTCAGTCAGCAGGAGAAGATGCCACAGGGGAAGAAACAGAAGCCCAGGCAAATCAGTCCTATTTTACAACTGCAGATGAGGCTGTTGTTTATACCGGATGTGAAGGAGAAGCGATAACTCCATATACATCTACAGTAGGCCAGCAGGAGAAGAGTGTATGGAAATGGACAGGAACATATTTCCAGTACTACGATGAGAATGGTAATCTGGAGACAATTGCACAGCTTGAAGCGAAAGCAAAAGCAGAAGGTACATATACCGGATATTTCAAGATCAATGAGGATTATTACTGCCTCGATCCTGAAGGTAAGCCACAGACAGGAGAGATCACCCTCACAGTTAACGGCGAATCAAACCTGTATTATTTTGATCCTGCAAGCAGCGACATCCCCGGAAAAATGTTCCACAATGGATGGCTTCGCTCAGATACCACTAAGGGAGAGCGCTGGCTGTATTTTAAAAAGGGAAGTGTTCCGGCAGATATAGGTAAATATTATAAGCGTGGCGTAGTTGCCACAGCTATTCCGGAGAAAGGAACCGGAAGTTATTTGCTGGATGCCAATGGATATGTTCTGAAATCAGTGATAAAGAAGGCTCAGAATGGTGCATATTACTGTACCGACAGTAACGGCCAGATTTATAGAAATAAACTTGTAAAATACGGCAATTTCAGATATTATTTTGGTTCAAACGGAAAGCGGGCAACCTGGACAAAGAGATGGGCAAAAGCAGGCGATCATTACTATTACTTTGGAAGTACTCCGGGTCGTGTTGTTGAGAAACATGGCTGGCAGAAACTTGTCAGCACCAGTGGCAAATTCCTTGGCTGGCTGTATTTTGATTCCAAGGGAAATCATTATACGGATAAGTGGACTTCCGCAGGTTATTATTTTAAACCATCAGGAAAGCTTGCAAGCGGTTTGACAGAAATCGATGGAAAGAAATATATATTTGAATCATCTACATCCGCAGAACACAAAGGTAAAGTATATAAGAGCACAATGGTGCGCTATAAAAAGAAATGGTATATCGCATCCTCTAAGGGAAGCCTGTATAAGAGCGGATGGAGAAAATACAGCGGCAATTACTATTATCTTAAAGAATGTGTGGTTCAGACAAATCAGTTTATGAAAAAGAATGGAGTAAACGGTTATCTGGATGCAAACGGTAAATATACAAGAGGATGGGTAATTGTAAGTAATGCTAAAAACCTGGTGAGATATATCGATCCGTCAGGAAACGGATTTGCAAGAAATAAGAGTATGAGAGTTAATGGAATTCTGTATTACTTTGACCGTAACGGATACCGTATCACTGATCTGACAAACAGATACAGAGGACCGTATTCTGTTCAGGTGGACAGAGTAAACGGAGTTATGACTGTTTATGCTGATTCAGCCAGAACAATTCCTGTTAAGACGATCAGGGTATCTGTAGGTTTAGCAGGAACACCAACTCCGACCGGTAACTTTACACTGAGCAGAAGCCTGAGGTGGCAGCCTCTTATGGGACCATCCTGGGGACAGTATGGAACTCATGTAGACGGTGCCGGACAGGGAGGAATCTTTGTTCATTCTGTAGCCTGCGGCCAGGCAAACTCATATAATCTTCCGGCAGTAGAGTACAATAAGCTTGGATCTCCCGCATCACATGGATGTATCAGAACCTGTGTGGCAGATGCGAAGTGGGTTTATGAGAACTGTAATGGCGCACCGATCAGTATTATTGATGGTAAATATAAAGCAGATGATGCAATGAAAGGACCTCTTGGAAAGAAAGCACTGACTCCGTTAAGAGGAGCTGCTAATTTTGATCCTACAGATCCGGCTGTCTGATCCGGATATTTCTGCCAGGATAAATAAACATAATTGCTTATAGAAACGAAATATGCAAAACGGCTGCACAGAGCAAGAAATGTGCAGCCGTTTTTGGGTATATATCAGGGATTATCTTGCGAAAATGTAATATAGTGTGTATAATATGTTAATAGTATTGTAATAAAATGGACGTTTATTAGAAGACAGGAGTAGAAAGATGAAAAGAGATTTTTTAAAAATCAGAAAAAGGCTTATTGTTGGTTGTCTGGCAGCTGCGATAGCTGTAGCGCAGCCTGTAAGCTCTGTTTTTGCAAATCCGCATTATGACAGACGTGATACAGTGGCTGAGGAGGAATTTATTTATTCTGCAAGAACTTCCGGTACAGAGTCATCAAGAAAAAAAGTGAACTCCAAAGCATGGAAAAAGATCAACGGTGTCTGCTATAACGGAAGTGGTGAAATCATTCCGGGTGCGATAACCAGAGGCATGGATGTCTCTGAATGGCAGGGCAATATTGACTGGAAACAGGTAAAGAGGTCTGATATAGATTTTGCGTTTGTCCGGATCTCCTATGGCCTGACTCACGAAGATTATACCTATGATGAGAATATGACAAATGCAGAACTTGCCGGAGTACCCACAGGCACCTATGTGTACAGTACAGCCTTATCGACAACTACCGCATTAAAGGAAGCACAGCTTGCCATCAGCAAAATGCAGGGTTACAAGGTTTCCTATCCGGTCGTATATGATCTGGAGTATGCAAAAGCAAGTAAGCTTTCTGCAAAAACAGTCTCAGAGATGGCACTGACCTTCTGCAATGAAGTGCGCAGGGCCGGATATTATCCAATGGTTTACTGCAATACCAACTGGTATGATAATTACATAGACTGGTCCTTATTATCAGGAGTGGATGTATGGATCGCAAGATATGGGGACACGATTCAGGCACCTGATAAGGAACGGTACAATTATACAATATGGCAGTCCACAGACGGTAACCGGGAAAGCGGACTGAATAGTACCAGCGGACTGGTAGCAGGAATTCCTGCAGGCAATGATGTTGATATGGATTTTGGCTATGTGGACTATACAAAGAAAATTACGCCGAGATGGAAATCTCTGCATTCCTATGTTCCGGCAATGAAACCCGATACAGGCAGCAATGATGGAAGCCAGGAACAGACAGGACTTCATCAGGAAAATGGAAAATACTATTATGTCAATGAAAATGGCGAACGTGTGTCAGATCAGTGGGTAACTGTAAATGGAAAGACCTATTATATCAGTTCTGATGGTTATGCTCTGATGGGAATGAAGAAAGTAGACGGGAAATGTTACTGGTTCCATACAAAATCCGGATATATGTTTAAAAACCGCCGCGTGACCAGATCTACCGGCGATATCTACTATTTTGGAAGCGACGGTGTACGTTGCGAGAATGGAATGTACAAAGTCAGGGAAAAAAGTGGGGAGCACACCTATTATTTCCGGAAAAACGGAAAAGCGTATAAGGGATGGCTGACACTGAATGGTAAAAAATACTATTTTTACAAAGGCAGTTCCGCACTTTCCGGTACGCGTGCCGAGAACATTACACTGACCAGTTCCAACAGGATTGTATCTGTGTTTGATGGAAATGGAGTGTGTACCAGACAATATAAAAAGCGGTAAAAAATATTGAAACATATAAAAAGATCCTGCAGCTGTGGCACTGATGGAAATTCTGCAACAGCTTCGGGATCTTTTTATGAAATTGCCGTAATTAAAGCGTATAGATCAGGATACCTGCAATGATGATCAGGTTTCCCATGATTTTTCCTTTCGTGATTTTTTCCTTCAGAATGAAATGAGAGAGAAGCAGGACAAACACATAGGCGGCAGTATCAATGACAGGACCATAGCGCATATCTACTTTTGTATAACACCATGTATTGAGGAGGAGGATCAGCATATATATGGTGTATGAGAGAATCACCCGGAAATTGAGATATTCCCTGATTCGGTTTTCGTATTTGATATTTGCGCTCTGTTTCAGAAGTATCTGTGAAACAGCGGAAAAAAATGTTCCGCTCAACATGATTAAAATAAATGTTCTATTCATATCTCTGCACCGTCCATACTCCAAATAAAACCACCAGAATACCTATGATATTCTGAATGGAAAGATTTTCATGAAAGATCAGCACTGCCCATATCTGCGACCACAGAAGATAAACACTTTTATTGGCATAGGCAGTAGACAAAGAGAATTTCTTGATGACCTGCTGCCAGGTGATGGCGTAGATTCCGCAGTTGGCTACCATCAGGAACAGGAACAGGTAAAGCAGAGGACTGCTGAGACCATGTTTATTATACTGAACAGATGCAGCTTTGGAAAAAACACTTGTCAGTGAAAACAGCAGGATATTCAGATGAAGTTGTATGTAGTCTTTGAGTTTTGACATAATACCTCCGGGCGATAATGGTATTTTACGGATTTCATCCAATAGAGCGTGTCTGAAAGCTGTCGGACAGTAACTATTTTACATAAAAAAGCAGGGAAGTCAAGGTTTGTGCAGCAGGAATCTTGAAAAGAAATGTTGAAAATGATATGATAAAAATGATTGCAAAAAGATGAAAAGAGAAAGGAAAAGCATATGAGCTTATATTCAGTGGTTGTTCCTGTATATAATTCTGAACATACACTGGGAGAACTATATACCCGTTTGGAGAAAGTATTCCGGGAAACTCTTAAAGAAGACTTTGAACTGATCCTGGTAGATGACGGATCAAAGGACAGATCTTATGAGATCATGACGGAACTCAGAGAAAAGGATCACAGGGTACGGATCATACAGATGGCCCGTAACTTCGGACAGCATCCGGCACTTCTGTGTGGATTTGCACATGTAAAAGGAGAGTTTGTGGTAACAATGGATGATGACCTTCAGCATCAGCCGGAGGAACTTCCGAAGATGGTCAGAACCATGCAGGAGAGACCGGATGTGGATGTTATCATTGCAAGCTATGAAGGAAGAAAGCATGGTCCGATACGCAAACTGGGAACGAAATTTTCTGTATGGGCAACTTCAAAGATGCTGGGAAAAGATCCGGATCTTCAGATCACCAGTTACAGGCTGATCCGCAGATTCCTTGTGGATGCCATGGTAAAAACAAATACATATCTTCCACAGATTGGAAACCTTCTGATCAGGAGTTCTAACCGTATTATTAATGTTCCGGTTCAGCATGCAGACAGAGCTTACGGAAAAAGCGGTTATTCCTTTAAGAGACTGCTGAAAGATCTGATTTATGATATCACGACACATACTGCATTTCCCCTTCTGCTGGTGAGAAATATCGGAATTGTCAGTTTCCTGATAAGTGTAGTTCTGTCGGTCTGTTATCTGGTAAGATATTTTACACTGGGCATATCTGTGCAGGGCTGGACTTCGCTGATGCTGGTTATGCTGGCGTTTTTTGGACTGATTTTGTTATCGATCGGAATTATGGGAATCTATTTAATGAATATTCTTAATGAGGCAAAAAAAATGCCCCATTATGTAATACGTCGGGAGGATACGGACGAATAATGAAGGAAATTGGCGGATATTTTCAGCTGGAAGAGATGCCGGGAGAGGAATATTATCCTGACCTGTACAGGGTCAATCTTGGAAGAACCGCACTGCTGTGGCTTTTGAAGAGCCGCAGGTGCAGGAAAATCCTATTACCGTATTTTCTGTGTGGATCAGTGGTGCATACCTGTCAGGAAAATCAGATAGAGACAGAATTTTATCATCTGAATGAGAAACTGGAAGTTCTGTATCCGAAAGAACAGCTTCCGGAAGGGGAATATCTTTATCTGGTTAATTACTATGGTCAGCTGTCTGATTCCCGGATATCAGAGTATAAAAAGATTTACGGAAACATCATAGTGGACCATACCCATGCATTTTTTCAGAAACCATTAAAAGGGATAGATACACTGTATTCCTGCAGAAAATTCTGGGGTGTCAGCGATGGCGCATATCTGTCAACAGATACCAGCCTGACAGAAAATAAGACTGTCGATTATTCTGCAGAGCGTATGAAACATATTCTGGGGCGTTATGAGCATAATGCCGGAACCTACTACAAAGATATGCTGGAAAATGCGGCAAAATATGACGGGATGGAGCTTCGGCAGATGTCAAAGCTTACACAGAATCTTCTGAAAGCTGTGGATTATGACAGAGCAAAGAAAAAAAGGGAAGAAAACTACCGGATTCTCGGAGAACTGCTTCCATCGGAAAGTATATTTAATCAGACTGTGCCGGAGGGACCTTTTGCATATCCGTATTTCCACGCTGATGGAATGAAACTTCGCAGATATCTTGCCGAAAAGAAGATATTTGTGCCGACTTACTGGAAAAATATAATTGAGAACTCTGAGACAAAAAGTCTGGAATATACCTGGGCTGCCAATATTCTTCCGTTGCCCTGCGATCAGCGTTACAGCGTGGAGGATATGAAATATATGGCTTCGGTTGTCAGAGAATGTGAGGAACGGATATGAAACATAAAGTGTTGATTCTGGGAACGCTCGGAGAATTTACAGAGCTGGTAAAGAAAGCAAAAGAGAAAGGTTATGAGACTGTTGTGTGCGACGGATATGCAGATGGTATTGCCAGAACGTATGCAGATAAGGCTTATACCATTCCTGTAACAGATGTAGATGCTATTGCCCTGATGTGCAGGGAAGAAGGTGTGGACGGGATCATCACATCATTTTCAGATCTGCTCCTGGAGTGTATGGTTAAAATTGCAGACAAAGCAGGACTGCCCTGTTATCTGAAACCGGAACAGCTTTCCTGGTACAGGGATAAATCGGCATGCCGGGATGTTCTGGACAAGCTTGGACTGCCGGCACCGGGATTTCGGAAAATATCTGTGGAACTGCTGAAACAGGGATCAGAAGAAGAAATACAACAGAGTATTGCAAATCTGCAGTATCCTCTGATCAGTAAACCTCTGGATAAATATGGTTCAAGAGGAATCTTTATTATTCATCATTCAGATGAAGTCAGAAAAAAAGCCCTGCAGACAGCGGAATATACGGACTGTCAGGAAATTCTGGTTGAGGAATACAATGACGGTTATGAGTTTAACATGATGACATGGGTAATGGATGGGAAAGTCAATGTGATCAGTATTGCAGATCGTGAGAAAACGGAAATGGAAGAGGGAATGCTTCCGCTCAGCACACGAAATGTTTATCCATCCCGTTTCCTAGCGGAGGTCGAAAAAAGTGCCACAGATATTCTGCAGAATTATATCCGCTATACCGGACAGACGGAAGGTGCATTATCCATGCAGTTTTTCTGGAAACCTGGCAGGGGCATTCAGGTATGTGAGATTGCAGGACGTTTCTTTGGATATGAACATGAGCTGACAGATATGGTTTATGGATTTCAGACAGAGGAACTGCTGCTGGATTATCTTTATGAAAAAGACCGGATAAAGGAGATGTTTGACCGTCATGATATTTATCATCCGGTAAAATATGGGGCTGTACTGTATTTTCAGGGACGACAGCTTCAGATTGCAGATCAGACGGCAGCCTGTGAGCTTGCAAAAGAAAAATGCGTTGTAAAACCCTGGATTTTTTATAAAGAAGGCGAACATGTGATAGAATATGGGCCGAATCCATATCTTGCATTGTATTATATAGAAACAGAAAACCGCAGGCAGCTGGAGATGGAGACTGAGAAATTTTTCAGTGAGATGAGTATCCGGGATCCGGAGGGAAGAGAAGTTGCCTACAGAAATAAGATACCGGAATACGAGAAGGAAAAGAAAACAGATGATTGATTTTAACAGACCTGCTTTTACAGGCAGGGAATTTGATTACATACGTGATGCGGTACAGAGAGGAATGCTCTGTGGGGATGGAGAATATACGAAAAGATGTTCTCGGTGGATGATGGATAAATTTCATGTAAATCATGTAATGCTTACCACATCCTGTACCCATGCTCTGGAGATGGCAGCCCATCTTTGCGACATTAAGCCCGGTGATGAGGTGATCATGCCGTCCTATACATTTGTTTCAACCGCAGATGCCTTTGTGTTAAAGGGAGCAAAGATTGTATTTGTTGATATCAGACCGGATACAATGAATATTGATGAGAAACTGATCGAGGCGGCAGTGACTGAGAAAACAAAAGTGATCGTCCCGGTCCACTATGCAGGGGTTGCCTGTGAGATGGATACCATTATGGAGATTGCAAAAAAATACAATCTGAAGGTTGTTGAAGACGCTGCGCAGGGAGTAGATGCCTGTTATAAGGGAAAAGCTCTTGGTACCATTGGAGATTTTGGGTGTTACAGTTTCCATGAGACAAAGAACTATACTATGGGAGAGGGCGGTGCAATCCTTTTTAACAGGGATGAATATCTGGAGAAGGCAGAGATCCTGAGAGAAAAGGGAACTGACAGAAGTAAGTTTTTCCGCGGACAGGTTGACAAGTACCGCTGGATAGATTATGGTTCTTCCTATCTTCCAAGTGAACTGAATGCAGCATATCTTTATGCACAGCTGGAAGCAAGAGATCAGATTTTTGCCAAAAGAATGGAGATATACAATTATTATCATAAAAATCTGGCTCATCTTGCACAGGAAGGTAAGATCGAACAGCCTTATGTGCCGGAGGAATGCAGCCACAATGCCCATATGTATTATATCAAGGTGCGTGATATACAGGTAAGAACCCGGCTGATTGCTTACCTTCGGGAAAAAGGAATCTGCAGCGTATTTCATTACGTGCCTCTTCATTCTGCACCTGCGGGACAGAAATTTGGAAGATTTTCAGGGGAAGATGTTTATACTACAAAGGAAAGTGAACGTCTGTTGAGACTGCCGATGTTTTATAATCTGGATATGGAGGATGTGAAGTATATCACAGATACCATAGCTTCTTTTGACGGATTCTGATAATCGTGTGCCGCAAGTTTGTTTCAGGAATCAACCTGTCGGTACATCGGACGGAAAACAGAGACATATATTAAGAGGAAATATTATGAAAAAATGGAAATATTTATTAAAGGTTGTTATGGCTGTGGGAGTCATTGCAATGACTGCTGTTCAGATCTGCACTGCTGCGGAAGGAACTGCGCAGGCTGCTGTTTCAGAGGTTACACCCGTATCCATTTCAACTAATGAGATTTCAGGCTGGCCTGCAGGTCCTGAGATCACATCTGAGACAGGGGTACTGATGGATGCAGACAGCGGAACTCTTCTGTACAGCAAGGGCGGAGATGAAATCCGTTATCCGGCAAGTATTACCAAAATCATGACACTGCTTCTGGCGGTGGAGAACTGTTCCCTGAAAGAAGATGTTGTCTTTACGGAAACAGGAACACGTGATATCAGTTGGGATTCCGGCAATATTGGAATGCAGGTGGGAGAAGTGATGAGCATGAGAGCATGCCTTTATGCACTTGTGATCCGCTCTGCAAACGAGGTCGCAGCCCAGATTGCAGAACATGTAGGCGGCACAGAGCAGCACTTTGTAGATATGATGAATGAACGTGCGGCACAGATCGGATGCACGAATACACATTTTGTAAACGCCAGTGGTCTTCCGGATCCTGATCACTATTCTACTGCACATGACATGGCGTTGATCATGCGGGAAGGTCTGAAGAATAAAAAATTCCGCAGGATCATCGGTGCTACAGATTATACGATCAAACCTACGAACATGAACAGTGAGCCAAGGGTACTGCATACGCATCATCCGATGCTTGCCCCGGAGAGCAGTTATCATTATGATGGCTGTATTGGCGGCAAGACAGGATATACCAGTGAGGCCGGAAACACTCTTGTGACAGCAGCAGGGAAGAATGGAACTACCTATATTACAGTGACAATGAAGGCGGCAGACCTTGCAGTTGCCAGTACGGATTCCACAGCACTGTTCAACTATGGTTATCAAAATTTCACAAAAGCACAGGTAAATGGTGGAGAAGTATCAGTTCCAAACGGAGTGACTGTGGATAACCTGACTGTTCAGGAGAATTCACAGAATGGAAATACAGTAGATGATTACTATTATAATGATTATCTTTTGGGAAGCGTTGAAGTTCCGGAAGCTACACCTACACCGGAACCTGCAGTGGATGCCCTTTCTGATACATCCGGAGGAAATACGGATCAGGCGGATCAAAATGAGAAAGCAGATACTGTCGGAGAAGAAAAAACTTCTGCGGGGATGCCGGAACTGCGAAAAATACTTCTGATCATAGGAGCGGCAATGCTTCTTCTTATTATCATTCTGAGCATTGCACTTGCAAAAAAGGAAAAAAGATATTATGGCTAAGTCTGCATATCATGTGGATTTATGCGAACAGATATAACAGAAACACAGAGAAAGCTAAAGAAAAGAGGAAAATAAAATGGGAAAAATCAAAGTTACAGAATGTGGTGGAATTAAGGGATTAAAAGTGGTAGAACCTACAGTTTTCGGAGATGCCAGAGGATATTTCATGGAAACCTACAATTACAATGATTTCAAAGAAGCAGGAATTGATGTCGAATTTGTACAGGATAATCAGTCAAGCTCACATAAGGGTGTACTTCGCGGACTTCATTTCCAGATCAATTACCCACAGGATAAACTGGTACGTGTTGTAAATGGTGAGGTATTTGATGTGGCGGTAGATCTTCGTGAAGGCTCAGAAACATATGGAAAATGGTTTGGAGTCGTACTTTCTGCTGAAAACAAGAAACAGTTCTTCATTCCGAAAGGATTTGCACATGGTTTTCTTGTACTTTCCGAGCATGCGGAATTTGTTTACAAATGCTCTGATTTCTATCATCCAAATGATGAGGGCGGCCTGATCTGGAACGATCCGGATATCGGAGTTGAATGGCCGATTCCGGAAGGAATGGAATTAAGCTTTTCTGACAAAGATACCAAATGGGGAAGCTTTAAAGAGTACCGTAAATAGGAGAATGAGCGATTGAATACAATTTTTTCTTTACCGATGGATATTTATAAGAACAGACGGCTTGTTGCAAAGCTTGCAAAGAATGATTTCAAAACAAGATATGCAGGTTCTTATCTGGGAATTGTGTGGGCGTTTATCCAGCCTGTGATCACGATCCTGGTATACTGGTTTGTATTCTCTGTAGGTTTTCGTTCCGGAACAGGGGATCTGGGAGTTCCTTTTGTTCTTTATCTGGTAGCAGGTATTGTTCCATGGTTCTTTTTCCAGGATGCGCTGATAGGGGGGACAAATTCTCTGCTGGAATACAATTATCTGGTAAAAAAAGTCGTTTTTAATATCAGTGTGCTTCCGGTAGTCAAGATCATTTCTGCTATGTTTGTGCATGCATTCTTTGTGTTGTTTACGATCATCCTGTATGCAGCGTATGGGAAATTTCCTGATTTCTATTATCTGCAGATTATTTATTACAGTGTATGTGTGTTCATTCTGGTATTGGGCTTATCCTATGCCACAAGTGCAATCGTTATTTTTTTCAGAGATCTGACCCAGATCATCAACATTGTGCTTCAGGTAGGAGTCTGGCTGACTCCGATCATGTGGATTGTTGAGGCTTCACCTCTGATGGGACATCCTGTGATCATGAAGATCCTGAAACTGAATCCGATGTATTATATTGTTTCCGGATACAGAGATACATTCCTGATGAAAACCTGGTTTTGGGAACATGCAGGATGGACGGTCTATTTCTGGATATTTACAATTCTGTGTTTCCTGTTCGGAAGCTGGGTATTTAAACGTCTGCGCATTCATTTTGCAGATGTACTGTAACTAGTACAGCGAATATTAATATAGCAGAAACTTAATTTTCGCTGTACTGGTAAGCGTGAAATAAGTCAGAAGAAGATGAAAAACACAGGAACATAACAGAAAGGAAATCACGTGGAGAACAAGAAAGTAATTCAGGTGAAGGATCTCACCAAAATGTATAAATTATATGATAAGCCTTCGGACAGACTGAAAGAAGCGCTGGGGCTTACCAGAAAGAAACTTTATAAAGAGCATTATGCACTTCATGATGTAAATTTTGATATTTATGAAGGAGAATGCGTGGGAATTATCGGAACCAACGGTTCCGGTAAATCCACGATCTTAAAGATCATCACCGGTGTCCTGACTCCCACAGCAGGGGAAGTAAAGGTAGACGGACGAATTTCCGCGCTGCTGGAACTGGGAGCCGGATTTAACATGGAATATTCAGGTCTTGAGAATGTATACCTGAATGGAACCATGATCGGTTTTTCAAAAGAAGAGATTGATGCCAGACTGAATGATATTCTGGAATTTGCGGACATTGGAGACTTTATCCACCAGCCTGTAAAGACTTATTCCAGCGGTATGTTCGTGCGTCTGGCTTTTGCTGTTGCGATCAATATTGATCCGGAGATCCTGGTGGTAGATGAGGCGTTGTCTGTGGGCGACGTGTTCTTTCAGGCAAAATGTTATCACAAGTTTGAGGAATTTAAGAAACAGGGAAAGACGATCCTGTTTGTAAGTCATGATCTTGGAAGCGTTTCCAAGTATTGTGACAGAGTTATTCTTCTGAACAAAGGGGTAAAGATGGATGAAGGTTCACCAAAGCAGATGGTTGACCTGTACAAACAGCTTCTGGTAGGACAGAATCCTGTAAAACAGAATGAATCTGACGGTACAGAGCAGATTGTGGCAGAGGACAGTGAAGGACTGGGAGATTTTCAGGTAAATCCCAATATGCTGGAATATGGAAGCCGTATTGCTGAGATCACAGATTTCAGAGTCATTGATGATAAAGGAAGATGTTCCAATACTGTTGAAAAGGGAAGCTGCTTCAAAATTCGTATGAAAGTCCGGTTTAATGAAGAGATTCAGGAGCCGATCATGGCATACACATTTAAAAATATTCAGGGTACGGAAATCACAGGTACCAATACCATGTATGAAAATGCAAAGATAGAACACTCCGGAAAAGGGGATATATGTACTGTAACATTTACACAGAACATGAACCTTCAGGGCGGTGAGTATCTCCTGTCATTTGGATGTACAGGGTATAAAAACGGAGATTTTACGGTATTCCACAGACTTTATGACGCATGTAACATAACAGTTATTTCCAGTAAAAATACAGTTGGATTCTATGATATGGATTCAAAGGTGGAAGTACGGTGCGAAGAACAGGTCTGAGAATGTTATGATGACAAATATCAGTGCGAAAAAATAATCAGCGCGAGGACTATATATGGAAGAAAAAATCGGGAAAGTAATTCTGGATACCACGTGCTATCCGGGAAAAGATCTATACAGTGATGGTGCGATAGAGGATGAAATGCTTGCAATTTCCAGAGATTTTGCACCGGAAGAATTTAACAGAGTGATCAGTGAGAGAAAGAGCTGGCCAATTCTTTATCATTTTTCTCATATCAGGGAGAATATTCTGAGCTGGATTCCCTTTACAGGAGAAGAGAAGGTTCTGGAGATTGGTTCCGGATGTGGTGCTGTGACAGGAGCTCTCTGTGAAAGGGCGAAGGAAGTTACCTGCATCGAGCTTTCTATGAAAAGAAGTAAGATCAATGCATACAGACATCAGGATCAGGATAATCTTAAGATCCTTGTGGGAAACTTTCAGGAGATCGAGAAAAACCTTACTGAGAAATACGACTATATTACTTTGATCGGTGTATTTGAGTATGGAGAATCCTATATCCGGAGTGAGAATCCCTATGTGGACTTTCTCAGGATCATATCAAAGCATCTGAAGCCGGATGGAAAGATCATTCTGGCCATTGAGAACAGACTGGGACTGAAATACTGGGCCGGATGTACAGAGGACCATTTTGGAACTTTATTCGAAGGAATCCAGGGATACCCCAAAACAAAAGGGGTTAAAACTTTTTCAAGAAAAGAATTTAATGGAATTTTGGAGGAAGCAGGAAACTTAAAAGCCGACTGGTATTATCCATATCCGGATTACAAATTTCCAATGACTATTCATTCAGACAGACATCTCCCTGCAAGCGGAGAGCTGCATATGAGGGACTACAATTTTGACAGACTCCGTCTGGATCTGTTTCAGGAATCTCAGGTGTATAATACACTTTTGAGCAATGATCTTTACCCGCAGTTTGCCAATTCCTTTCTTCTTGTGATCGGAAAAGAACAGCCACAGACAGCACCGGTTTATGTGAAGTTTTCCAATGAGAGAGATCAGAAGCTCTCCATTTATACGGAAATCAGTGAAGCAGCAGATGGGCAGCTGACTGTGAAGAAAGTACCGTCGCAGAAGAAAGCGGCAGCTCATGTACGGAATCTGGGAACTATCTGCGAAGAACTGACCGGAATGTATAAAGAAGAGGAAATTGAAGTAAACCGCTGCCGGATCAAAGGTGACTGTGCGCAGCTGGAATATCTGACAGGTATCACCCTGGAAGATAAGCTGGATCATCTTCTGGAAGAAGGCAGAACAGAGGAACTGGAGAAATTATTCTTCTCTTATATACAGAAAGTAAAGAATATTCATGAGAAGAAACCCTTTGAGAAAACACCGGAATTTGTAAGGGTATTTGGAAATGTAAACCTGCGTTCTGATCTGAAATGTACAGAAATATCCAATATTGATTTTGTTCCTGCAAATATTATCCTCTCTGAGAATAAAGTATCTGTGATCGACTATGAGTGGACCTTTGCATTTCCTGTACCTTCACAGTTCCTGGTTTACAGGATGATCTTTTATTATCTGGAACTGAATGACAAACGAGGAATACTTAAAGAACGGGATTTCTATGAGAAAGCAGGAATCCTGCCTGAAGATATAGAAGTTTATGTGGAGATGGAACATAATTTCCAGCAGTATATTCTGGGTGAGCATACAGCAATGAGAAATATGTATGCCCAGATCTCTCCGGGCCGGGTGGAAGTAGAAGATTATTACAGAGAAAAGAAACAGGAATCTCTGGAAATGCTTCAGATTTTCTGGGATAACGGAAAGAGCTTTAATGAGGCTGATTCTGTGAGATATCTGTTCAGAAACGGGAAAATTCAGACGGAGTTTGAACTTCCGGAGAATACCACAATGCTTCGCCTTGATCCGGGCGAAATGTCCAAGGGACTTAAAATTGTAAAGCTGACATGGGAAGATGAAAGTCAGGTAAAGTTTCACACAGATGGCTGTGAAGTGTCCTCCGGAGAATTCTATTTCGGCGGTGACGATCCGCAGATCATAGTAGATTCTGTTCCTGAGAACAGAAAGTCCATAAAGATTGAGATGGAGATCCTGGACCGGAAAACCACAGAAAAGAAATTCTGGAAAGTATATGCAGAGCAGAAAAGGGCAATGGAGCAGATGAGTCAGGAGCTTGCGCAGAAGAATGCTCTGGTCGATCAGGTGGAAGGCAGTAAGGCATGGAAAGTGTATCGTGCCATCAAAAGGGTTTAGTTATGGGAAATATACTTTGGAGTGTAGATAAAAAAATATACAGTGACAAAGAAGATCATACTCTGGCCATTACCGGATGGGCGATAACCAGAAATCAGTCAGAATGTGATTTCATTCTTTATGGCTCGGGAAAGGAACTCTTCGTTCCTGAACCTTCGCGTTGTGAAAGAGCGGATGTTGCCAAAGATTTAAAAGAAACAAAAGATATAAAAGAAGTGGGAAATGTCGGATTCACAGTAAAGATACCGGAAATTATAAAACTTGCAGAAGAACATGAGAAACTGCAGCTTGCGCTGAGAGCAGGAGATGAAAAAGAAATCATCTGGGAAGCCACAGCTGCAGAAGTGAAGGACTTTTGTGAGGAAAGTCTTATTGAATATCATATTGATGAGGAACAGATCACACAGGAGAGTATCCTGACAGTCAGAGGCTGGGTTGTAAACCAGCTGGAGCCGGATGAGATATTTGTACAGGGTACAGATGGGAAGGTTCTGGAATGTACGATCACCAGACAAAGACGTCCGGACGTGGAAGAGGCAAAGGGGATTTCCGAAGAAGAGAAAAGAAATCTGGGATTCAGTATTACTGTCAATCTGGAGAATACAAACGATCAGAATATCTGCATCTGTTTCAGGGGAAAAGATGTACAGAAAATTTATACTGTAAATGTAAAAAAAATAAAACGGGAAAATACCGGACTGTATCAGCAGATGAAACTGCTGTCTCTGAAGAACAGGCAGAAGAATCAGGAATATATAAAGAAAAACGGTATTGGAAGATTTATCCGTTATGTGAGAAATTCCCAGCTTAAGGACGGAGATCAGGATTATGAAGACTGGCTGAAAGATCATGTCGCATTCCGAAAGGAATTAAAAAGACAGAGAAATGCTGTTTTTTCTTATTCACCGCTGATCAGTATTGTGATGGTGGTGACGGATACAGATGAACAAAGGTTAAAAAGTGTGATCGATGCTTATACAGAACAGACCTATGGTAACTGGCAGCTGTGTCTTGCAGATGCATGTGAGGGAGAGGAAACAGGAGAGTTTCTGCGGAAAAAATATAAAAAAGAGATCCGCCTTTCCTACAAGAAGGTTACGGAAAACAACGGCATTTCGGGAAATCTTAATGCATCTCTGAAACTTGCAATGGGAGAGTATGTTCTGTTTGCCGGTCAGGAGATCATACCTGAACCTGATGCACTTTTTCAGATGGTCAAAGCGATCACAGAGAAAAAAGCGGATATGATCTATACAGATGAAGATGAGATCAGCGCAGACGGAAAACATTATTCTGAGCCGGAATTCAAGCCGGATTTCAATCTGTTCAGATTAAGGGAAAATAATTATATCGGACAGTTCTGGGCAATCCGGAAGGAAATTCTGGAACAGGCCGGAAAGTTTGATCCGGAATATGATGGTGCACAGGATTATGATATGCTCTTAAGATGCAGTGAGCAGGCAGAGAATATTGTGCATATTCCAAAGATCCTCTGTCATTCCATGAAAGCAGAGAACCTGATCACAGAAGAACAGGAGAAGAAAAACTGGGAAGCAGGCAGAAAGGCACTGGAGGAGCATTACCGCAGGGCGGAGGTTTCTGCAACAGCGGAACTTGCAGACAAGAAGGGATGGTACAGAAGCCATCTGACTATTTCCGGCGAACCGATGATTTCTGTGATCATTCCAAGTAAAGATCACATTAATGATCTGGAACTGTGTATTTCATCCATAGAAGAGAAGACAACATGGAAGAATTACGAGATCATTATTGTTGAGAACAACAGTGTGGAAAAAGAAACCTTTGTATACTATGAGACACTGAAAAACAGATACCCAAATGTAAGGATCCTTACATGGAAAAAAGAATTCAATTATTCTGCGATCAATAACTTTGCAGTAAGAGAGGCGCAGGGAGAATATCTGCTGTTTCTTAACAATGATGTGGAAATCATTACAGAGAACTGGCTTGAAGAAATGCTTCAGCTTTGTCAGCAAAAAGACGTGGGAATGGCCGGTGCGAAACTGTATTATCCGGATGACACCATTCAACATGCAGGAGTGGTAGTTGGTCTTGGTGGAGTTGCTGCCCATGTATTATGTAAACTTCCCCGGGATGCGGAAGGATATATGGGACGTCTGCGCTGTGTGCAGGAGATAAGTGCAGTCACTGCCGCCTGCATGATGGTAAAGACTTCTGTTTTTAAAGCAGTCGGAGGATTTGACGAGGAGCTGAAGGTTGCATTTAATGATATTGATCTCTGTATGAAAGTGAGAAAATATGGAGTGAAAATTGTATTCACACCGTATGCAGAACTGTATCATTATGAATCCAAATCCAGAGGAATGGAAGATACACCGGAGAAACAGCTGCGTTTTTCCAGAGAAGTAAACTGTTTCCGGAGAAAATGGGAAGAGAGCTCCTGAAAGGAGATCCTTATTATAACCCCAATCTGACATTAAACAACACAGACTGTTCTCTGAGAAAACAGGAGAAGAACGGAGATTAACATGCCTAAGGAAATATTTGAAGTAGTAAGAGAAAGATTTCATTTATCAGACAGGACACAGTATATTGTGCAGGGACACTGGCCGAAAGATGCGGTGATGGAGGCATATCTGGATCAGCACAAACTGAAGGTGTCTGTGAAAGAAAATGAAAATGTAAGTGCACTGGAACGTTTTAAAGATCCGGAGAAAATGCAGGGAATACAGATTACGGCAACTGTTCAGATACCGGAAAATCTGGAGGGGTATCATAAGCTTGTGATCTATGAGAAGTTTTCGGATAAAAAACATGTCTGGTTTTCCATCACTGCCGGTGAACTGGATAAAAAAAGAGATAAACCGCAGGTATATTTTGAAGAAGAGAGTGCAGAACAGGGAACTGTACGGATCAGAGGGTGGGCCATTGCACCGAAGCCTGTGACTGTCCGTATCTTTGATGCGGATAAAAAGCCGGTTGCCGCTGAAATCCAGAGAACAGACAGGGTGGATGTCAACCAGCTGTTTGAAGAAGCACAGGATCCGGGAAAGACAGGATTCTTCTCTGAGATCACCAACGTTTCGGGAAAATGCCTGTATGTAGTGTTTTATGCAGGCGAGAAGAAAACTGTACATGTGGTTCCTCTGAGAAAAGCTGATATTCTGGCAAAGAAATTAGACAAATATGTAGAAAAAGGAATCCGCTACTGGAAATCTCAGGGTGCGGCGGCTCTTGCTGAGAAGGTAGTGACAAAGGTTAAAAATGTACGTCAGGGACCGCCATCCTATCAGAAATGGATCAGACATCATCTGCCGGACAGGAACGAACTGGAGAAACAGAAGAAAACATCCTTTGGATACAGACCCAAGATTTCTTTTGTAGTACCGCTGTATAAGACACCGGAGAAATATCTCAGAAGACTGACAGAATCATTTCAGGAACAGACTTATTCAAACTGGGAACTTTGTTTCTCTGACGGAAGCGGCGCACAGTCACCACTGACGGAATTGTTAAAAGAACTGACAGCGAAGGATAACAGAATTAAATACGTTTCTCATGAGGAGTCGCTTCAGATTTCAGAGAATACCAACAGTGCCATTGAAATTGCAACAGGTGATTTCATTGCCTTTGCAGACCATGATGATGAGCTGACGCCGAATGCATTATTTGAATGTGTGAAAGCAATAAATGAGAAACCGCAGACACTGGTGATCTACACAGATGAAGATAAGATGTCTATGGATGGACATAAATTCTTTCAGCCGCATTTTAAACCGGACTATAATCCGGATTTGCTGTGTACGGTCAATTATATCTGCCATCTGTTTGTGGTATCACGAAAAGTAATTGAAAAAGTTGGCGGGCTGCGAAGTGAGTTTGACGGTGCACAGGATTATGATTTTGTGTTACGCTGTGTGGAAGCAGTAAAGGATGAAGAAATCTGTCATATTCCAAAAATCCTGTATCACTGGCGTTGCCATGAGGACTCCACAGCAGAGAATCCCGAGAGCAAGCTTTATGCCTTTGAAGCCGGAAGACGTGCAGTACAGGCTCACTATGAGAGAACAGGAATCCACGCAGAGGTTTTTAAGGGTGAATATCTGGGGCTGTACAGAACGAAGTTTATCAGAGATCATGATCCGCTGATTTCTATTATTATTCCGAATAAAGACCATATTGATGATCTGAAGAGATGTATGGAATCCATTGAACAGAAATCTACGTACAAAAATTATGAGTACATTATTGTAGAGAATAACAGTACAGATTCTGCTACTTTTGAATATTACAAAAAACTGGAGGCAGAGAATCCGAAGGTTCGCATGGTATACTGGGACGGAGTCTTTAACTATTCTGCCATTAATAATTATGGTGCATCTTTTGCAAAGGGTGAGTATCTGCTTCTGCTTAACAATGATACAGAGATCATTAATCCGGACTGTCTGGAAGAACTCCTGGGTTATTGCATGCGTAAAGATGTAGGCGCAGTGGGTGCAAGACTTTATTATGAGGATGATACGATCCAGCATGCAGGTGTTGTGATCGGTTTTGGCGGAATTGCAGGACACTGTTTTGTCCAGCATAAGAGAGGTACCACCGGATATTGTCACAGAATTATCTGTGCACAGGATTACAGTGCGGTTACAGCTGCCTGCATGATGGTGAAGAAATCTGCATTTGATGCAGTGGGAGGACTTTCAGAGGAACTGGCTGTTGCATTTAATGATATTGATTTCTGCATGAAGCTGAGAAAGGCGGAATATCTGATCGTGTATAATCCATATGCGGAATTATACCATTATGAATCCAAATCCAGAGGCCTTGAGGATACTCCGGAAAAAGTGGCACGATTTAACAAAGAAATTGCCACCTTTGAGAAAAAATGGCCGGAGATCCTGGAGAACGGAGATCCTTATTATAACCCCAATCTCACTCTGAAGAGCCAGGACTTTTCTCTGAAAAGAATCTGAAGATGAAATTGCTATAAAATGAATGTGAAAGAAGATATGTTAAAGAAAAAGAAAGAGATCAATGAAAAAACAGAAATTTTCATTTTTGTATTTCTGGCGTTTATCCTGCTGACAACCTGGGCGATGACACAGCCTTTTAATTCAGGGCCGGATGAACAGATGAGATATTATGTTGCAGATTACATTTATAAACATCATGGAGCTCTTCCGGGGGGAGATGATCCGGCTGTCAGGAATAAAGTGTGGGGAATTTCCTATGCATATTATCCGGTTGTATCTTATATGGTGTCTGCATTATTTATGAGAATATCCCGGCTTTTTGCAGATCCGGGATACTCCATGTTCAAAATTGCACGTATGGCAGATGTACTGTTTGTCACAGGTGCAGTGTATTTTGTTGTAAAAGCTTCGGGCAAACTGTTTCCGAAAGAAAAATATTCCAGAGAAGTTAGATGGCTGTTTGCAGCACTGGCAGGATTTATGCCGCAGGCAATCTTTGTGGGAACTTATGTGAATACAGACTCACTGGCACTGCTGGCAGCAGCCATGATTCTGTATGCATGGGCCTCTTATCTGAGAGAAGACTGGACATGGAAAAACTGTATACTCCTTGCAGTGGGAATGGCCGTATGTGCATTGTCTTATTATAATGCATACGGTTGGATACTCTGCAGTTTTTTCTTCTTCTGTTTTACGGTATTACTCTGCAGAGAAGAAGCTTTTTCACAGAGAGTTCGTTTCCTTTTCAGCAGAGGAGCAGTGATCGCAGCAGTTACTTTAGTTCTCTGCGGCTGGTGGTTCATCCGTAACGCAGTTTTGTATAACGGAGATTTCCTGGGAAGGAAATCCTGTGCGGAATGTGCGGAAAAATATGCTCAGAAGGATTACAGACCTTCACTGTATCCGACGCCTGCAAAGCTGGGATGGAACTGGAAAGATATTATCCTTTATCAGGATCCCGGCTGGTATCATAACTGGATTCTGACAGTGTGTGTAAGTTTCATCGGTACTTTTGGACAGATGGAAATTTATATGCCATATACGGTCAGCAAACTGTATATGCTGTTCTTTGCTGTTGGAATCATCAGTGTATTTTTTGTAAAAGAGACATTTGATCTGAGAAAAAAAATGTATGTTGCACAGCGGAAAGCAGTTGGAAATGACAGATGGAAGATCAAAACAAAGGTGATATCCCGAGAGTGGAATAAAGAAGGTATTTTCCATTTGATGATGGTATTTCTGATTATGATTCCGGTATTTCTGTTTCTGTATTATGTTTATTACAGTGATAATCAGCCACAGGGAAGATATCTTATGCCTGCGTTATATCCTCTGATGTACTTTGTTACGCTGGGCTGGAATAATATTCTGACAAAAACAGTGAAAAATGAAAAGGTGCGGAGTTTGATATACAGAGTACTGACTGTACTGCTGGTGATTTCGCCATTTGCCTGCTGGGCATTTTTAATCTTGCCTTAAAAGAAATAAAGGGACTGCCGCATGAAAAGCTCTTGCGGAAGTCCCTTAAATTTATCTATTTTATCTATCAAAGAAATGGTTACTGTCTGGTATTCAGAAGTAGACTTCAGGATTTGATCACTTTGATCATCAGGAACAGGAAAAACAGCAGGAATGCTGCCCCGATCGCCCCGATGATATAATAAGGAGCAGTTGTATGGGAAGCAGAATATGCCTGTGCTGCCTCCATATTCTTCTGACCGGTTACTGCGGCATCATTTGTCTGCTGCTCTGCGTCTTCCAGAATCGCAGTTCCTACAGGAGTTCCTCCAAAGTAATACTGGCGTGTGATCTGTCCGTCAGAAGAAGTATCTTCTGTGGTCAGATTATCTTCTGTGGCACCGTTTGGTGCAATGACTGTACCACCGGAAAGACGGTTAAAATCATCGTCTGCGATGGTAAGGGGTGCAAAATTGTCAAAACCATAATTGAGAAGCGCGATCGCTTCATCATCGGTAACACCGGATGCGCCATTTAATACAATGCATACCAGCTTCATGTTATTTTTGGAAGCTTCACATACCAGGGTACTTCCGGAAGCTTCTGTGTACCCTTCCTTACCGCCGATACAGGGTTTATAATAACCGTCGCTGGTGCTGTTTATCATGGTAAAATTGTTTGTAAGTACACGTTCACCGCCGGAAACATTTGTTGCCGGAAGTGTATAGGAAGTAGTTGCTGCAATAGTGCGGAAAGTGTCATTTGCCATAGCTGCTTCCATGATCAGAGCCATATCATGGGCGGTGATATGCTGGTTCTCATCAGGAAGACCGGTAGGATTGGTAAAGACAGTATTGGTGCAGCCAAGTTCCTGTGCCCGGGTATTCATTATCTGTACAAAAGCATCCACAGAACCTCCCACATGTTCAGCTACCTGCAGTGCGATATCATTGGCAGAGGCAACCATGATGGCATATAAACATTGTTCCATGGTGAAAACCTCATCTAACTGTGAGGAAATATTGGCTCCTCCGTCAGTAACACCGGAAACACCGGTTGCAGTCATGGTTACCTGTTCATCCAGACTGCTGTTCTCAAGAGCAACCAGGCAGGTCATGATCTTGACTGCGCTTGCAGGGTAAAGGGGCTGATCTGCATTTTTGGAATACAGGACTGTGTTAGTGGAAGTTTCCATTACAATTGCTGCGGCAGACGAAATATCGGAAGCCTGGGGCCATCCGTCGATACCGTTGGTGACTACGACAGACGGATCTGCTGTCTGTGCGGCGGCGTCTGTATTCTGAGCTGTTTCTTCAGCAGCAGATACCGGAAACTGTGAAAACATGGTGACAGCACCAAGTCCCAGAGCCAGCAGGGCTGCAGTGATTCTTTTTTTCTTTATCATCATGGTATATAATACTCCTGTACATAAAAATGTTGAAAAGTAACTGTTCATTGTATGTGAACAGTTACATAAAAACGATAACATAAAAACAATAACAGTATAACACATTTCTCTCCTTTCTTGCAAAAAATATCATACAATGTTAAAATAAAAAATCATAGTAAAAATCGAGGTTATCATATGAGTAAAAAACCATCTGCAGGAGGAAAAATCCAGTGGACGAAAATGTTCAGGAAGCTTTCCCCCTATACGATCCGGAAAGGGTTCCGCTACATGAAGCATTATGGACTAAAGGAATTCTGGATCAGGCTGCATGAACGTTTTGAACCGGAAGAAGTACCATATGGTCCATGGTACCGGGCTTACATTCCGACGGAGGAAACACTGGAAACACAGAGGAAACAGAAATTTGATTATTCACCGCTAATCAGCATTGCAGTTCCGGCTTATCAGACACCTGTAGAATTTTTGAGACAGATGATAGAATCACTGATCGTTCAGACTTATTCAAACTGGGAGCTGTGTATCGTAAATGCAAGTCCTGACAATGAGGAGATGCAGAAAGTACTGGCAGAATATTCAGCCGGAGATTCCCGGGTAAGATTCTGCAATCTCAAAGAGAACCTTGGCATTGCAGAGAACACAAACCGCGCGTTTGCAATGACAAAAGGTGAATTTGTGGGGCTTCTTGACCATGATGACCTGTTGGCACCCAATGCATTATATGAGATCGTGAAAATACTGCAGGATCATCCGCAGGCAGATGCGCTTTATACAGACGAGGATAAGGTTACAACAGAACTGGACGAGCATTTTCAGCCACATCTGAAACCGGATTTTAATCTGGATCTCCTGCGTTCCAATAATTATATCTGCCACTTTTTTGTAGTGCGAAAGAGTATTGTAGAAAAGGCCGGAGGTTTTCGAAAAGAATTCGACGGAGCTCAGGATTACGATTTTATCTTCCGCTGTACGGAGAATGCCGGAGAGGTTTTACATGTTCCGGAAATCCTGTATCACTGGAGAACACACAAAGCCTCCACTGCAGATAATCCTGCCAGTAAAATGTACGCATTTGAAGCCGGCAAGAGAGCAATAGAAGCTCATCTTGAGAGAACAGGTACAAAAGGCGAGGTAAGCCATACACAGGATCTGGGCTTTTACCGGGTGAAATATCCGGTGCAGGGAAAACCCCTGGTGTCTGTTATCATACCAAACAAAGACGAGAAAGAGACTCTTCAGACCTGTCTGGAAATGCTGGAGAAGAATACCGGTTATCAGAATTTTGAAATCATAATCGTGGAGAATAACAGTACCACTGATGAGATTTTCCGATATTATAAAGAGCTTTCCGGAAACCGGAAGATTCATCTTTTGAGATGGGGAAAAGAATTTAATTATTCTGCCATCAATAACTTTGCTGCGGCGCATGCAAAGGGAGAATATCTGCTTTTCCTGAATAATGATGTAAAATCCATCAATCCGGACTGGCTGGAAGAAATGCTTGGAGTGTGTCAGCGTCCGGAAGTGGGCGGTGTCGGAGCAAAGCTCATTTATCCGGATAATACAATCCAGCATGCAGGATGTGTGATCGGAATGGGCGGTATTGCGGGGCATATGTTCGTAGATATGCCTGCGGACCGTACCGGCTATCTGCATAAGGCATCTCTTCTTCAGGATATGAGTGCAGTGACTGCCGCCTGTCTGTTGATGAAGAAAGAGGTTTTTGAGCAGACAGGAGGATTTACAGAGGAACTGGCTGTGGCATTTAATGATGTGGATCTTTGCCTGAAAGTAAGAAAAAACGGCTATCTGATCGTATATGATCCCTATGCGAAGCTTTATCATATGGAATCAAAGACAAGAGGAGCTGAAGACAGCAAGGAGAAAGTGCGCCGTTTTCAGACGGAGATTGAATATATGCGATGTCACTGGATAGACATTCTCAAAAAAGGAGATCCCTGTTATAACAAAAACCTGTCTCTTACCAAATGGAATTATTCTCTGAAGCCAATCCCGGGAATGGAGACAGAAGCAGGACAGAAAAAAGAGAAGACAGGGAGGAAATCATGCAGGAAGTATCGGTGATCATTCCGAATTTTAATGGGATGGCTTATCTGGATGGCGTACTTGCAGGTCTGGAGTGTCAGACTGTAAGCAATTTTGATGTAATTCTTGTGGATAATGGATCCAATGACGGAAGCTGTGCTTTTGTTGCTGCAAGGTATCCATGGGTTCATCTGATCGAACTGCCGGAGAATTTCGGATTCTGTAAAGCGGTCAATGAAGGGATCAGAGCATCACGCTCACCTTATGTACTGCTTTTAAACAATGATATTGAAGTAACGGAGAATTTTATAGAAGAAATGCTGTCAGCCATCAAAAGGCATCCCAAAGCTTTCTCCTGTGCTGCCAGAATGATTCAGTTTCATGACAGGGACAGGCTGGATGACGCAGGAAACTATTACTGCGCACTTGGATGGGCTTATGCGAGAGGTAAGGGGAAAGATATCCATACCTATGAAAAGGAAGAGAAGATTTTTGCTTCCTGCGCAGGAGCTGCTATTTACAGAAAGAAGATCTTTGATGAACTGGGATATTTTGACGAAGAACATTTTGCATATCTGGAGGACATGGACGTGGGATACCGGGCCAGGATCTACGGATATGAAAACTGGTACGCACCTGATGCCATGGTATACCATGTGGGAAGCGGTACCAGCGGATCCAGATATAATCAGTTCAAGATCCGGTATTCTTCCAGAAATAATATTTATCTGATATACAAAAATATGCCGGTGTTACAGATTATTATCAATCTTCCGTTTCTTGTTGCAGGATTTGGAATCAAAATTCTGTTTTTTACGCTGAAAGGATTCGGAAGAGAGTATATTGCGGGAATTAAGAATGGATTCCAGATCAGTAAAAAAAATCATAAAATACCTTTTAAATTTCAAAATCTGTCAAACTATTTTAGGATTCAAGTTGAATTGTGGGTGAATATCTTCAGGCGTTTGTGCGGATGATAAGAAAGAAAGATAAATTTTTATTGCTTTTATAAAACAACTATTATAATATAGAAACGATAAAAAAATGAGGTGACAAAAGATTGCTAAAGGACAATGAAAAGAATTTCAGTCGTCTCCATATGATCATTGATGCAATTGTACTGGTACTGTCATATTTTCTGGCATGGCTGATCCGTTTTGTTGGTCCTATGGCAGCAACAGCAGTCAGAACCAGAAGCTTTCAGCAGTATATGCTGATGCTGGTTTTTATTGTACCGGTTTATCTGTTGTTGTATCAGGCTTTCACATTGTATACTCCCATGCGGATGCAGGGGCGTCGGCTTGTATTGGCTAATATTGTAAAGGCCAACTCGCTTGGGCTCCTTATTCTGATGTTTACATTTTACATGATAGATGAGAGCGATTTTTCCCGTTCTACTTATATTATGTTTTATGTAATCAATATTGTGCTTCAGTGGTGTGCCCGAATGTTGATTTTCGCTCTTCTGAGAGATATGAGAGAGAAGGGACTGAATCAGAAACAGATGATCTGTGTGGGATACAGCCGCGCAGCAGAGGAATACATTGACAGAGTTCTTGCCAATCCTCAGTGGGGATATGTGATCCGCGGAATACTGGATGACAATGTTCCGGCAGGAACAGAATACAAGGGAATCAAAGTTCTTGGAAGGATTGCCAATCTGAATATAATACTTCCGGAGAACCGGCTGGATGAAATAGCGATCACTCTAGGCTTAAGTGAATATTACCGCCTGGAAGAGATTGTAGCACTGTGTGAAAAATCCGGAGTACACACCAAGTTTATCCCGGATTATAATAAGATCATTCCGACAAAACCATACACAGAAGACATACTGGGACTTCCGGTTATCAATATCCGTTATGTACCGTTGAACAATACATTCAATGCACTGGTCAAGCGGGCGATGGACATTGCAGGATCTATTGTTGGAATCATAGTAACCTCACCGCTGATGCTGTTAATGTGTGTTATCATTAAGCTGACATCACCGGGACCACTGATCTATAAACAGGAGAGGGTTGGACTTCATAACCAGACTTTTCGGATGTACAAGTTCCGTTCCATGGAAGTACAGCCGGAATCGGAAGAGAAGAAGGCATGGACAGTAAAGAATGACCCAAGAGTAACACCCATCGGAAAGTTTATGCGTCACACCAGTATTGATGAACTGCCACAGCTTTTCAACATACTGAAGGGTAACATGAGTCTTGTGGGACCACGACCGGAGCGGCCGTTTTTTGTAGAGAAATTCAGAGAAGAAATCCCGAGATATATGGTGAAACATCAGGTTCGCCCGGGACTTACCGGCTGGGCTCAGGTGAATGGTTACCGCGGAGACACATCCATAAGAAAAAGAATCGAATATGACCTTTATTACATTGAAAACTGGAGCATAGGGCTGGATATCAAGATTATATTCCTTACATTTTTCAAGGGATTTATAAACAAAAATGCATATTAAGATAAGGGGAAAAAGGCATGGCTAAACCAGGAAAAAAGAAAAAAGTACTGTTTGTGCTTGAAATCATTGTACTGCTGCTGTTTATTGGCGGGCTGTATGTGTATGGACAGATTTCTTCCAGGCTGGATAAGATTGAGCAGCCGGAACTGAAAAAGGAAAAAATAGTCGTAAACCAGGAAGCACCAAAGATGACAGGCTACAAGACCTATGTGCTGTTTGGTATTGATACCAGAGGGGAAGGCTCCCAGTATTCTGCACAGAACAGTGATACCATGATCATTGTGAGTGTAAACAACGATACAAAAGAAGTGCGTATGGTTTCCGTATACAGAGATACACTTCTCAATGTTGGAGATGATACCTATACGAAGGCAAATGCAGCCTATGCGCTGGGTGGTCCGGAACAGGCGATCACTATGTTAAATACAAACCTGGATCTGGATATTTCCGATTATGCGACGGCCGATTTTTCTGCACTTGTAGAAGTGGTAGATGATCTTGGCGGTCTTGATATTCCGTTATCTTATGCGGAAATTGAACATATGAATAACTATTGCGTGGAAACATCCAAGCTGACAGGGAAAGATTACACTCCAATCGAGAAACCGGAGCCAAAGCCGGAAGATGAGGAAGCCATTGTAGGAACTTATCATCTGAACGGTGTACAGGCGACATCCTATTGCCGTATCCGTTATACTGCAAGTCTGGATATGGGACGTACAGAGCGTCAGAGACGAGTACTTGGAATGCTCTTTGACAAGGCGAAGATAGCGGGTCTTTCTTCTATTTTTAAGATTATGGATGATGTATTCCCGATGGTTACAACATCTCTTTCAAAACAGGATATTCTGGGACTTATTCCGACTCTGATCGGATATAAATTTACAGACAGCACGGGATTCCCGCAGAAGTTTAAATTCTCTAATATCAAGGGAAGTATTATTGTTCCTACTGATCTTGAGAACAATGTAGTTGAACTTCACAAGTTCCTGTATGATGATCAGGATTATACTCCGTCTTCTGAGGTAGTGGCCCGCAGTAATAAGATACTTGAGATCGTCGGCGGAGAAGGTAAGCTGGATGATGCAGCCAAGACTACGACACAGGACACTGATACCACAAATGCAAATGACACTTTTGTATGGTCCGGCGATAATACCTCCGGCAGTACGGATAACAGCGGCGATTATGATTATGACAATGATTATGATAACGGTGGTTATGATGGCGGTTATGATAATGGCGGCGGAGATAATGGCGGCGGTGGCGATTATGATAACAGTGGTGATGACGGCAGTTATGATAATGGCGGCGATGACACCGGCAGTGACACTGGTGGTGGAGACTACGACGGCGGCGATGACACCGGTGGAGATGAGACCGGCGGCGACGATGGATTCAGCGATGATTCAGCAGCAGATTCCGGAGCAAGTTCTGAAGAACAGTAACAGGGAACTGCTATAAAAATATAAATAATAGAAAAGAGGACCATCTGTTGGAAAGGATGGTCCTCTTTTCAGATAAGGAGTGTTGAGGATGACGCATAAGGAAAAATATAATGACACTGCGACAGTTGATGTAATCATTCCTGCCTATCGTCCCGGCAGAGAATTTGGAGAACTGCTGCACAGGCTGGAAGAACAGGAATACCGTCCCCGCAGGATTCTGGTTATGAATACGGGAGAGCAGTACTGGAACAGAGAATGGGAGAAATGTCCGATCCTTGAGGTTCATCACCTGGAACAGAAGGATTTTGATCATGGCGGAACCAGAAGAAGGGCAGCAGAACTTTCGAATGCAGATATTATGATCTTTATGACACAGGATGCTCTCCCTGCTGACAGAAAAGTAATTGGAAATCTTGTCTGTGCTGTCAGTGAAAATCCGGGTGCAGGAGCAGCCTATGCAAGACAATTACCCAGGGCAGACTGTCGCTTTCTGGAACGTTATACCCGTTCTTTTAATTATCCGGAGCAGTCCTCGGTAAAGTCGCTGGCTGATATTGATAAGTACGGGATCAAGACCTATTTCTGTTCTAATGTGTGTGCGGCCTATGATAAAGGGATTTATCAGAAAACAGGCGGTTTTACAGAGCGGGCGATTTTCAATGAAGATATGATCTGTGCCGGAACAATGATTCAGAAAGGCTATTCAGTTGTCTATGCGGCAGATGCGAGAGTGTATCATTCCCATAATTATTCCGGAAGACAGCAGTTTCACAGAAACTTCGATCTGGGAGTATCCCAGGCAGAGCATCCGGAAATTTTTGAAGGAGTACCTTCTGAGGGAGAGGGAATCCGTCTGGTAAAAAGAAGCCTGGGCTATCTGATAAGAACGGGACACTTCTGGCTGATTCCTCAGCTGATCTGGCAGAGCGGAATGAAATATGCAGGATATTTCCTGGGGAAAAGATACAGAAAACTTCCCCGAAAAGTTGTTCTTGCATGTACCATGAGTCCATATTACTGGAACAGAAAATAAAGGTAAGCGGATAACCTTAAGACACGCCAATTTACGATAATTGTCACATTTTGAACACAATTAATTGATATACTGATTCCAGAGTTCAGGAGAAGAATTGCTGTAACTGTGCAGAAATAAAACAGTTACAGATCATTGTTTATTTCGGGGAGTGTTCCGATAAACAGTAATACAGGAACAGAAGGGAGCAGATTACATGAATGATGAAAGAAACCTGGGTGAAAAAACAGATGATTCCGGTCAGCAGCCCAGATATGAACATTATCAGTTCCATGAAGAACAGGGAACTGTTTTGAAACCATCCGGTCCCTCTGGACACAGAAGAAATCAGAATTCTTTTCAGAAAAAAGCAGGGGCGACAATCGCACTGGCTGTGATCTTTGGCCTGGTGGCGGCAGTTGTATTTCAGGCGGCAAATTTTGCAGCAGACAGATTCCTGAATACAGGTAAGTCTTCGGTGCAGATTAAAACTACAGACAGTGTGGATCTTCAGGAAACGGCATCAGATGACAGCACTGCCGATAAGGTGCTGTCTGACTCTGAGAATGGAACAGTAGCAGCAGTGGCTCAGGCTTCCATGCCTTCTGTAGTTGCGATCACTACGGTCAGTGTTCAGGAAATACCAAGCTTTTTCGGATATAGTTCCCACCAATATAAGAGTGCGTCAACAGGTTCAGGGATTATCGTTGGAGATAATGATGATGAGCTTCTGATCGCAACGAATAATCACGTGGTGGATGGAGCTACAACTCTGAGTGTCTGCTTTATAGGGGATGATGTGGCAAATGCAGAGACAGAGACTGTGAATGCGGGAGATAATGGAGATCTGAATGTAGAGGATGCGGTCAGTGCCAAGATTAAGGGTACAGATGCTGATAATGATCTGGCAGTAGTTGCGGTGAAGAAATCGGATATCCCTGAGGACACTTTAAATCAGATCAAGATTGCTCAGATAGGAAGTTCGGATGATCTGGCAGTAGGGCAGCAGGTAGTTGCGATCGGTAATGCGCTTGGATATGGTCAGTCTGTAACATCAGGCTGGATAAGTGCATTGAACCGGACGATTTCTACAGATGACGGAACGAACAGTACAGGACTGATCCAGACGGATGCGGCGATCAATCCGGGTAACAGTGGTGGTGCACTTTTGAATATGAAAGGCGAGCTGATCGGCATCAATTCTGCAAAATACGCAGACAGTGCTGTAGAAGGTATGGGATATGCCATTCCTATTTCCAAGGCAAAGCCTATTCTGGAAGAACTGATGAATCGTGAGACCAGGGAGAAAGTAGACAGCAGCAAAAAAGGATATCTGGGAGTAAGTCTTGCCAATCTGACCACAGAGGCAATTGAGATGTATAATATGCCCACAGGCGCCTTTGTAAGAAGTGTGGAGGATGATTCTCCGGCACAGGAGGCAGGTATCTGTAAAGGCGACATCATCGTAAAATTCGACGGACAGAAAGTCAGTGATGGTGATGATCTGCTGGATAAGCTGCAGTATTATAAATCGGGAGAGAAGATTGAGGCAGTTATTGCAAGAGCCACTAATGGGGAATATGAAGAAAATACTATAGAGCTGACTCTCGGCACCAGACCGGACAATGAATAAAACAAAAGACATCGCCCATGCGGCGGTGTCTTTTATATATTATCAGTGAACAGTAACCCGGGCAAGATTCTTTTTGTGTTTATAAAACTTTCATTTTGTTATAAGGGAATTGTATGATATAATTCAGTTAAATAAGCGTAATGATCCAGCAGCCTGCTATCCTGCAGGAGCACTGTACTGTTACGAATAAGAGGATATAGAAAGGAGTCATTATGAGCGAGAACTATAATGATGATGAAATAATAGACAGCAGCGAAGATACAGAGAAAAAGAGAAACAAATCCGAAAAATTCTGTTTTCTCTGCCGCAGACCTGAGAGCAAGGCCGGTCCGATGATCGAACTTCCCAATAACATACATGTCTGCACAGATTGTATGCAGAAGAGCTTTAATTCTATGAATCAGCAGTTTAATGAGGGTAAGTTCAATTATTCTGACCTGTTGAATATGCCGAATGTGAGTATGATCGATCTGGGCAGCTTCCAGAATCCGGTGCAGCAGCCAAAGAAAGAAAAAAAGAAAAAGAAACAGGAAAAACCGGTTCTGGATCTGAAAAATATTCCTGCTCCCCATAAGATCAAAGAAACCCTTGACCAGTATGTGATCGGTCAGGAGAAAGCCAAGAAAGTAATGTCTGTAGCGGTTTACAATCACTATAAACGTGTGGCGACAGATACAATGGATGAGATTGAAATTGAGAAATCTAATATGCTGATGATCGGACCAACCGGATGCGGTAAAACCTATCTGGTTAAAACCCTGGCGAAACTTCTGGATGTGCCGCTTGCAATTGCAGATGCCACTTCTCTTACAGAAGCCGGTTATATTGGCGATGATATAGAGAGCGTTGTTTCCAAACTTCTGGCGGCGGCAGATAATGATGTGGAGCGTGCCGAGCATGGTATTATTTTCATTGATGAGATTGATAAGATTGCCAAGAAGAAGAACACCAACCAGAGAGATGTCAGTGGTGAGGCAGTGCAACAGGGAATGCTGAAGCTTCTTGAGGGAAGTGAGGTGGAAGTTCCTGTAGGTGCAAACAGCAAAAACGCAATGGTACCGCTTGTAACTGTTAATACACGTAATATTCTGTTTATCTGTGGCGGTGCTTTTCCTGATCTGGAGAATATCATTAAAGAAAGGCTGAACAAGCAGGCATCTATCGGTTTTTATGCAGACCTGAAGGATAAATATGATAATGATCCTCATCTGCTTCAGAAAGTAACAGTGGAGGATATCCGCAGTTTTGGAATGATTCCGGAATTTATCGGACGACTTCCGATCATCTTTACTCTGGACGGATTGAATGAGGATATGCTTGTGAAGATCCTGCAGGAGCCGAAGAATGCGATTCTTAAACAGTATCAGAAACTTCTTGCACTGGATGAGGTGAAACTGGAATTTGAAGACGGGGCACTTCATGCAATTGCTGCAAAAGCACTGGAGAGAGATACAGGTGCCAGGGCACTTCGTGCGATACTGGAAGAGTATATGCTGGATATCATGTATGAGATTCCGAAAGATGACAGCATAGGAGAGGTTGTGATCACAAGAGAATACATAGAAGGAAACGGTGGTCCGAAGATCCTTCTTCGCGGACAGGAGCCGATCCTGCTGGAGGGTAGTCATTAATTAATATAGTTTTGTTCTTACATTATGAGGATAATAATAGAAGGGAGTAAATATTATGGGAACAGATTTTTTTGATGGATTAGTTAAGACATTTTCAAAAACAACAAAGGAACTGGGAAAGACTACAAGAGAATTAGGTGCCCGCGCAGAGCAGACGATCGAGGCGCAGAAGATAAGAAGTAAAATCACAGGGGAAGAGCGCATTATTGAGAAAATCAAAGTTGATATCGGTGATATTGTTTACAGACGACATTCTCAGGGTGATGGAATTGATAGTGAGTTAAGTGCTTTATGTCAGGAGATTGATCAGCATTATCTGAAAATCAGGGAGTATAAGGATAATGCGGCGAACCTGAAAGGAGAGAAAATCTGTCCGTCCTGCGAGAGGGAGGTAGATATTAATGTAAGTTTCTGTCCGTATTGCGGAACGCCATGCCCGACTCCGGAACCGGCGAAGAATGTGGAAAATGATATTGTATCTTCAGATGAAGATGAAGATGGGAGTAATGGACCGGAAGAAACACCGGCAGAAGAATTACAGCCGGAAGAACAAGAGACAGAGAAAGCAGCAGAAACAGAACCAGAACCAGCACAGGAACAGCCGGTGGAAGAAAGACCAGTGGAAAAAGAAGCAATGGAAGAGAAGTAAGTAACTGCAGGGTAAATTATTTTTACAGATTTACCAGATAATTACAGTATAATTAAAAATATGTTGCAAATTGATATGGAATATGATAATTTTATATCGTATCAAAAGGTATGAAAATTACGAACAGGAGAGGGAAAGATGAAAAACAGAAAATTAAATCAGTTATTAGTCGCAGGAATGATCAGTGCAGCTATGATGACTTCCGGTATCAGTGTTCAGGCTGCTGATTTTAGTGATGATACATCAACAGTAGAAGAACAGTCTGTTGGCTCAGCAGAAGAGGAAGCTCCGGAGGTAGAGGACGGATCTGAATTTCAGTCTGATGCTGCTGAAGCATCATCAGCAGTAGCAGTCAGTTCAGCGAACTTCCCGGATGCAAAGTTCCGCCAGTATGTTTTAGATAATATTGATACAGACAAGGATAAGAAACTTTCAGCGGCAGAGATCAAAGCAGCCAAGACGATTGATGTTTCAGGACTTGGAATTTCCAACCTGAAAGGTATTGAACGTTTTACTTATGCGACAGATCTGTTTGCGGCAAATAACAAACTTACTTCTGTAAATATTACAAAGAATACAAAAGTTGCATATCTGAATCTGAGTAATAACAGTCTTGCAGGAACTCTGGATCTCAGCAAATGCACAAATCTTCGTGTAGTGAAGTATGGAAGCAATAAACTGACAAAGGTAGTAATGCCTTCCAAGAAATATCTGAAGAATCTGGATTTCGTAGATGCAAGCTCCAATAAATTTACCACACAGGCAAATGCAGGACTGAACATCGGAAATACTGATTATGTAAAGAGTCTTTCAGAAGTCAATGCCTCCAATAATGCCATCACTTCATTTAACTGTGCCGGATTTCAGGGAATCCTTGATCTTAGAAACAATAAGATCACAAATCTGAAACTGGAAAACAGCAAGGAAGGATCTCAGGTAGTTTCCTTATACCTTGACGGAAACTCACTGAGTAAAACACCTTCTATTGACTTTACACCGGAATGGATTGCCGTACCTCAGCAGTTCAGCTGTGATGCAGGAGTTTCATCCAAGGTCAAAATGCTGAAGGCAACTGCATCCATCACATCTGCAACATGGGATCAGATCGTGGTAAACGTTGGTTCCAGTACAGATGATGCTTCTTACAAACTGGAGAAGAAAACAGGCAACGGTGCATATGAAACTGTTAAAACATGGGATAATGGTGATCTGGCTGACGCAGAGTTCGGAGAAGATTACACAGATAATGTGATTTCTACAGGAACAGCCTACACATACAGAGTTACAGCAACTGTACAGGTAAAAGATGCCAATAAGAACCTCAGATCCTGGTCAAATTCCGCAGAAGTGAAAGCTACAGCAACAGGTACAAAGCCGGCAATCTCTGTGAAGTCCACCCAAAAAGGTGTGGCAACCGTAAGCTGGAAGGCTGTTGCAGGTGCAGACGGATATGATGTTTACTGTGGATCATCCAAGAAATCCCAGAAGGGTACGGTTGTAAAAGGAACTACAAAGCTGACCGCAAATAGGACAAAACTGACAAGTGGTAAAACTTATTATTTCAGAGCACGCGCATATAAGATGGTAGGATCTGCCAAGGTATATACAGGTTACAGTGCAGTGAAGAGCGTGAAAGTCAAATAATACAAAAATAATTGAGAACAGTATAAAATCAAGCCGGCGATGTGAGAGCAGATATCTTTTACAGAGCCGGCTCTTTGATTATGGCAATTCCGTAAAATACTGTGGACAGTCCGGTATTGCTATAGATGAATTGTTATAGATGGGAGGAATGTCATGTGAAATATATCAGAAAGAGTTTCTCTTTATTTTGGTTGATAGCGGTAATGCTGTTTGGAACAGTATCGGCATCCGCAGCATCTGCAAAACCGGAAACACCGGTATTGTCCGGAACAGCAGCCGGAAACAGAGTGACTCTGAACTGGAATAAAGTAAAGAAGGCCTCCGGCTATCAGATTTTTCTGTATTATAAAGCCTACGGGAAATACAAATGCGTGGGAAGGATCAAGAACAGGAACATTACCAGTTTTACACTGACAGGTTCTGAAGATAAGCTCTACACTTATAAGATACGTTCTTATCTGAAACAGGGAAACAAAACTCTGTACAGCCCATCATCGAAAGCACTGGAGATAAAAACAGCTCCCGGAAAACCTGTGATCACCCGGATAAGAGTGAGAGAAGAAAGCGGAACCCTGATCAAATGGAAAAAAATCAAAACTGCAGAAGGATATCAGATATTCCGGTCAGAATCCGAGGACAGAGGATATAAAAGAATCAATATAGTTTCCGGCAATACAACATTCAGTTATACAGATACAGGTACTGTTTCAGGAAAGACTTATTATTACAGAATACGGGCATATGTACGAAATCAGGGAAATGTTGTATATTCTGAACTGAGTGATCCGGCAGAGGCGGTAATGCGAAAGACTATTATGATCGGAGATTCCAGAACAGATATGATGAAAGATGTTGTGGAGAACGATAACATCACATGGATATGTGAGGTTGGAATGGGGTATAAATGGCTTAGAGATACTGCCCTGAAGACCTTGCAGGAGCAGATGAAAGGAAATGAAGATATTTTTGTCTGGCTTGGTGTTAATGATGTATACAATATTTCAAATTATATCAGTCTGCTGAATGAGGAGATTCCAAAATGGAAAGCGCAGGGAGCGGATGTCTATATTGTGGCAGTGGGACAGGTAACCAAAGATCCTTATGTAACAAATGAGGAAATCGAAGATTTCAATGCCAGAATGAAAAAAGAAGTTGCCGGTGCGAAATATGCAGATCTTTATTCTTATCTGAAAAAGCAGGGATATAAGACAACAGACGGAACTCATTACGATAATGAAACCACATGGAAGATTTATCGTTATCTGATGTCTTTTGTGTCATAAGAACAGAAAAAAGGAAACTGTATCAGTTTCCTTTTTTGAGTAAAAAAATAATGCAGAAGATGGGACTTGAACCCACACGATATTGCTACCACAGGCACCTGAAGCCTGCGCGTCTGCCAATTCCGCCACTTCTGCATTTTCTTATTTATCAATCGCTCTCTTGCGACTGCTCATTTATAATAACCGATGTATGGATAAAAGTCAATAGCTTTTTTGAAATTTTTTTAATTTTTTTTACAGTATCCTCAAAACGCACAATTTGTTACGTAGAAGTGTAAGCTTCTTCTGATAAACTGCGGAGCAGTTATCCGGTGTAGAGTTGCACAGAGAAGAGGATGATTTAAATTTTATAGAGGTATTTGGATGTGAGAAAGCAGTGAATGCATGTGATTGGATCTGCCTGAAATTACAAAAAAGTTTTTAATATCAACTTAATTATTTTTAGTACCTTATAAGGTTGAAAAAAGCACTTTGCTGTGATACAATCTTGAAGATTTAGGAAAAAATAAGTGATAGACACAATATAAAGATAAGAAAGGGAGATTGTATGAAAGCATTTCTGATATTAGAAGATGGCCATGTGTTCAAAGGTACAAGCATTGGTTCAACGAGAGACGTTATCAGCGAAATCGTCTTTAATACTTCCATGACCGGTTATCTGGAAGTAATGACCGACCCTTCCTATGCAGGACAGGCAGTATGTATGACTTATCCCCTCATTGGGAATTACGGAATCTGTTATGATGACCAGGAGTCATCAAAGCCATGGGTGGACGGCTTTATTGTCCGCGAATTATCCCGTGTCCCAAGTAATTTCAGAAGCGTGGACACGATTCAGCATTTCTTAACAAAGCATGATATTCCAGGTATTGCCGGAATTGATACCAGAGCCTTAACGAAAATCCTTCGTGAGAAAGGTACCATGAACGGTATGATCACCGTCAATGAAAATTATGATTTAGATACAATTATCCCCCAGTTAAAAGCATATACAACAGGTAAGGTAGTAGAGAAGGTAACATGCCGCGAGAAAGAGATTTTAAAAGGCGACGGTCCGAAAGTAGCACTTCTTGACCTGGGAGCAAAGAGAAACATTGCACGTTCCCTGAATGAAA